>JANNJH010000035.1:0-5344 GCA_031405775.1 Sphingomonadales bacterium
TGCGCCCCATCCCAGCACAAGGCAGAGCGCCAATACCACCCACAGCGCAATCGTCACGATCTGTCCCGCCGTCGCGTTCAGTGGCAACGTGATCTTGACGACGATCAGGATAAGCAAAATGGCGAGCAGCATACGATCTCCGGTGTCAGGGTTACGGACAGGCCGTGTCGCTCTTGTTGCGCGGGTCACGGCACAACATTCAGAGGATCGCGTCCTGTCGGAGCACCACGCGGTCCAGCTTGACCGTGACCGCGACCACTTCCTCACGGTTCGCCTTCTTCTCGTCCAAGCGGGTCACCTGTCCACGTAATGCCTCCCACCCCACGACCACGGCGACGAGCGTGCCGATGATGCTGCGCCAGTGCTGGTCTACGAACCGCCAGTTTTTGCGGTTTCACGCCGCAATATGAAGGGCTGCAAAAGCTCCAGGACCGCTACAAGGATCAGGGCTTCACCGTCATCGGCGTGCCGTCGGGCGATTTTGGCGGCCAGGAGTATAAATCCGCCGGCGAGATCAAGACGTTTTGCGAATCGAAGTTCGGCATCAAGTTCCCGCTGACCGAAAAGAGCGTTGTCAAGGGCGCGAACGCCGCGCCCTTCTATCGCTGGGCCGCCGCGACGCTGGGCGCCGACAAGACGCCGCAGTGGAATTTCCACAAATATCTCATCGGCCGCGACGGCAAGCTGATCGCCGCCTTCCCGTCGAAATCCATGCCGATGTCGCCCGAAGTCACCGGCGCCGTCGCGCACGCCATCGCCGCCAAGGGCTGATCACGCCGACGGCGGCTCGCTCGCCGCCCGATCCCGCGCCTTGCGCCGCAGCAAATTGGCGCGCAGCGCCGCCGCCAGCCGTGCCAGCCGCGCTGCGTCAGCCTCGAAATTCGGATCTTTCGCCATTTGCCTCCCCTAAACGATCCAGCGCTTTCTTGACAGCCCGCCGCCCCTCGCCCATAGGCCCGGACCTTCGCCGGAATGCTGTCGTAGCTCAGTGGTAGAGCGCATCCTTGGTAAGGCTGAGGTCGGGAGTTCAATCCTCCCCGACAGCACCAGCGAAGCTTTTGAAACTGTTGAATAATATCTTCCCCATCGGGGGCGGGACCGCGACGCATCCGACGACTGGAAGCACGCGGGTGAATGTCGTCCCTCCTGCCGCCGCCCGAATCTCTTGGGCGCGCAAGGAAAGACCGGGTCTGCAAAGCTGACCAGCGATCATCGCGAGACGGGACAAAAATAGACAAAAATTGATGTGTCCGCGTCGAATATCCTGATATTTTATTCCGCGGCATCGCGCCCCGTCGATCGTGACGGGGCGGAATATCGTCACAAAGGATTGGCAATGTCTGACAATCTACCAGCAGTCCCTGCATCGATCGCCGATGATCACCCTGCCCTGTGGAAGGCCTATCTCGGATTGGGCAAGGCCGCGAGTGACGCCGGCCCACTCGATGAACGAACGCGTCGCCTGATCCATCTGGCGCTCGCCATAGGTCAGGGTTCGGAGGGAGCCACCCATTCCCATACCCGACGTGCCTTGGCTGATGGTATTTCAGCCGACGAACTCGAGCATATTGCCCTGCTCGCTGTGACGACGCTGGGGTGGCCGCAAGCGATGCGAGGATTGAGTTGGATCCGCGATATGACCCGGACGCCCGGGTAGGGGTCAAAGACTCGATTGTGGCCGCGACGCAGCCGTCGCTCAACGCTGGTTCATCACCGCGACCATCTCGAAATAATCTTCGCCGGTGGCGACGCAACTCGTGCCAAGGCGGGCGGCGAGCACCTCGACAATCGGATTGGCGACGGCGGCACGGCTGGTCCTGGGCAACAGTCCAAAGTTGATCAGGCGTTCGGTGGTGCGAACCATGACCAGCGCCATGCGGACCCCGGCGAGGACCTCGTAATAGCCCAGCGACTGCACCGGTCGGCCAAGCACGCCTTCGTAAACCGCAATCTGCTCGGCGCGGTCGGGAAGGCCTTCGAGCCTTTGCACCCCGAAACTCAGCATGTCGTCCATGAAGAACCACCAGCCGAGATCGATCTCGGCGGGTCCGAGCGCGGCGGCCTCGAAGTCGAGCATCGCGGCGACATGGCCGTCGGCTTCGAACAGCATGTTGCCGACATTGGAATCGCCCCACAGCACCGAAACCGCATCGGTCATCGGCTTTTCGCGCATCAGATACGCCATCGCGACATCGAGCACGGGGTGGGGTTCAATGCCGCCGGCCTCGGCAGCCCAGGCGCGCAGCCAGCCGAGATATTGGTCGAGGCCGGGTGGGCCATAGGCGCGGCGATCGAGCCAGGCAAAGCCGTCGCGCCAATCGAGCCGATTGATCCGGGCGATGCTGGCGACGGCATCGCACCACAGCCGGTGCCGTCCGGCCGGCCCCAGATCATGGAGCAGCCCGGCGACCTGATAGCTTGGGTGCTGGGGCAGCGACTGGCCCTCGACAAGGGCGGTGACCATGAACTGGCCGCCAAGGACGGTGCGATCGCGCTCGATGCCGAGGACGTGCGGCACCCGCAGGCCATGGCGCCCCAGTTCGCGCATCATCTCGCCTTGCCGCGCGATGTCGGTATCGAGGAAAATGTCGTGGCCGGGCTGTTCGATGCGCGCGACGACGCGCTGCGTCTGTGGCTGTCCATCGCGCGCGAAGCCCAGCGTCAGCAACAATGTCGTGGCGGAAAATCCGGTCTTGGGCGTTTGCACGTCGATGATGTGGAGGCCGGTCACGTTCGGCAGCACGGTGCCGAGCCACGCGACAAGCCGGTCGAGATCGACGCTCGATCCGGCCGGCGCGGCAACCGCGGAAAGTTGATGGCTGCTCATTGGGTCGAACCTTCCGCGCCAGACACAGAACGTCAGCCGGCAGGCGCTTTTAGCAGGCCGGCGCCGCTGCTTGCCCCTTCCCTTGGATAGGCCTCGCCGGGAAGGCCTTGCGCCACGACGATCGAAGCGAGGACCTTTGATGACCGACGACGATCTGCGCTGCTTGCGCCCCGACGACGATCTGCGCTGCTTGCGCAGCGACGACGATCTGCGCTGCTTGCGCAGCGACGGGCGCGTCTCGGCGCTGCCCGCGGTATGGGGGCTGTAAATGGCGAGCGTCGCGCCCGATCGCTTCGGCCTGGGCGAGCCGGTCTGCGTCTTTGATCGATTGACCGTCCGGCCCGGATGCCAGCGCGAGGTGCTGCGGCGTTTCGAGACGGATTATCAACCGCTCGCCGCGACGCGCGGACTGCGCCATGTCGGCACCTGGACGCTGCCACCGTTCGACCGGCCCAATGACCCCGCCGATATCCTGCTGCACTGGGAATATCCCTCGCTCGGCGCCTTCTGGATGGCGCGCGGCACTGAAGAGGGCGACGCGCGGCTGGGCGATTTCTGGGCCGGGCTGGGCACACTTCTCATCAGCCGCAGCCGCCAACTTGGCCGTCCGGGACTGATCGCCGGGATGGCAGCGCCCGACGCGCCAGTGTCGGGCGGAAGCGGGCGACCGCGTTCTATCGCGTTCGTGCGACCCGCCGCGCCGCGCGACGACTCGGCGCGAACCGACATGGTGGCGCGCATCGAGGCGTGCGGCGCGCGCGGCGGCTTCAATGCCGGCGCCTATACCGGGCGGCCGGATGAATTGACGATCGACTGGGACGGCGCCGATCACGGGCTGCTCAAGGCTTTCGGTTCGATCGAGGACGTGGTGACGCTCGGCGATGCGCTCGATCTCGGCTGTCGCGAACCGGATTTGCGCGGCGGCGTCAAGCGGACGATCCTGCTGCGAACGATGACGGGTGCCCGGCCGGGAGGGGTCGCACTGATGGAGCGGCGGCTGGGCGAATGGGCGCGCCATCTGCCCGAAATGCGCAACTGGAGCATCGCGCCCGTCACCGCGACGACCGGCCCCATCGCCTGGACGCATTGTTTCGAGCAGGAATTCAATGATGTCGCCGACATCACCGGGGCATACCTCAACCACCCCTTTCATTGGGCCGTCGTCGATCGCCTGTTCCATCCCGAGGCCCCCGAGCGCGTCGCCGATGCGTTTTTTCACAGCATCTATCCCATCGCAAATTCCGTCCTCGCCGGTTCGCGGCGCAAGCTGGTGAGTGACAATGACTGACGACGCGCTGCCGCAGTGGCGGGACTATCTGGCCATCCTCGCCGACGCCGGGCAGGTTGTCGACATGCTCGGCGATCCCGCCGATCCGCTGCGCCGCCAGCAAGCCGCGCGGCTGTTGTTCCAGACCCTGGCGTCGGGGTATCTGAGCGCCTTCACCGATCCCGATGCGCCCGATTTCGTGCCGCTGGTCAACAATCACCTCAACAGCGTCGGCGCCAATCCCGACTTCATCTATTCCTATGCGCGGATCGACGGCACCGGCAGCTACAAGCTTTCGGGCTTTCGCGGCGACGCGATCTTCCTGTTGTTCGATTTCGCCGCGGGCGGCCTTGGCGTCATGGACGATTTGGGGCCGTCGGTCGGGGTGCTCGATGCCGACACGTTGTCGATCGCCGCCGATGGCGGCTTCGACGTGGTGCTTTCCGCCGAGCGGCCGGCGGACCATCAGGGGGACTGGTTCGCGCTCGACTCCCGGGCGACGACGATCAACGTCCGCCAGGCGACCTATGACTGGGGCGCGGGCGCCGAGGCGCGGCTGGCGATCGAACGGATCGACGCTCCGACCGCGCGCAAGGCTCCCGCCCGGCGCGGTAGCGCGCCAGACATGGACGCCGCCGAAATCGCGCGGCGACTGACGCTGCTTGCCGGATACCCGCAGCGCTTTGGCAGCTTTGCGCTTGGTTATGACAAGGGGCAGCGCGAACGCGGCGTCGTCAACGCGCTCGAACATGACGACTGGGCGGGCAGGGGCGGCGTCGCCGGCCAGCATTATTACCAGGGCATCTTCAGGCTCCAGCCCGGCGAGGCGCTGATCCTCGAAACCGAGCTTCCGGAGAGGGTGCGTTACTGGAACGTCCAGCTCAATGATCCGCTGTGGAACACCATCGACTGGTTCAACCACCAGAGCAGCCTGAATGGCGGCCAGGCGGTGATCGATGCCGATGGCAAGTTCCGCGCGGTCATCTCGGTCGACGATCCGGGTGTGCCCAACTGGCTCGACCCCGGCGGCAATTTCGAAGGCTCGGTGATGCTGCGCTGGACCGAGGCGAGTTCCGGCCCGGCGCCGACGCTGCGGCTGGTGCCGCTGGCGGAAATCCGCGACCATTTGCCGCCATCGACTGCCACGGTAACGCCGGAGATGCGGAGCGCCCAGCTGCGGATTCGCCGGCGCGGCGCCCAGCTGCGGCGGCGTTGGTAGCCGGCATGGCGTCGCCGATCGCCGGGCATGA
>JANNJH010000036.1:0-2915 GCA_031405775.1 Sphingomonadales bacterium
TCACGCACCTTTCGGCGCGGCGATTGTTCCTGGCGATGTCAAAGAGCGAACGGCGTCGCGTATTTAACCGATTTGGTTGTAAAAGTCAAGAGATTGCATTCTGCTGCCGCCTGCGCGCTTGTTCCACCACATCCGCAACGAGCAGCAATGTTGCAGCCACACCATCACAATACGGGACTAAACACCTGATCCGAACCGCGGCAACGGCGGCCGCGATCGTTTGCGCTTCCCAAGTCCCGCGATGCTTGGCATCTGGCGGCGATGGATTCGCTGCCGCTCTTCCTCACGCTCAAGGGCCGCCAGGTCGTCATCGTCGGGCTTGGCGGGTCCGCCGACGCGGCCGCCGCCGCCAAGGCCCGGCTGGTCGCCGCCGCCGGCGGCATCGTCGCCGATGAAAGCGCCGATAATCCGGTGCTGGCCTTTGTCGCATCGGATGACGCCGACGCGGCCGCCGCCGCCGCCGCCCGGCTGCGGGCGCGCGGCTTGCTCGTCAACGTCGTCGACCGGCCGGCGATGAGTGATTTCCTGATGGGGGCGATCATCGACCGGTCACCGGTGCAGGTGGCGATCTCCACCGGCGGCGCCTCCGCCAGCGTTGCGCGCGCCTTGCGCGGCCGGATCGAGGCGTTGCTGCCCGCCTCGCTCGGCGCGCTCGCCACCGCGATCGGTTCGGCGCGCAAGGCGGCGGCGGCGCGGCACCCGAGCATCGCTGTGCGGCGGCGGCTGTGGGAACGCGCGCTGGCGCCGGGCGGCGGGCTCGACCCGCTGGTGCCGCTGGCGGATTGCGACGTCGCGGTTGCCGCGGTGATTTCAGCGCCTGGCGCGGCATTGGTGACGCAGGTTCGCACCATCACCGTCAGCGATCCCGACCCCGGCGAGCTGACGCTCAACCAGTTGGCGCTGCTTGGACGTTGTGACGCCTTGCTGATCGAAGGCGCGGTGCCGGCGGCGATCATCGACCGCGCCCGCCGCGATGCGATCCGGCTGACGGCGCTGCCCGATCCGCTGCCCGAGGGGCTGACGCTGGTATTGCGCGCTGGTTGACCGCCACACCTCAGGCGAGCAGCTCGGTATCCCAGTAAAGATAGTCCCGCCACGTCGAATGCAAATAATGCGGCGGGAACGCCCGGCCGTTTTCCTGCAGCTGCAACGTCGCCGGCTGGAACGGCCGCTGGTGCAGCGCCATATGCGCTTCGGCCGGGGTGCGCCCGCCCTTTTTGAGGTTGCACGGCGCGCAGGCGGTGGTGACATTCTCCCAGGTGGTGCGGCCGCCATAGGCGCGCGGCACGACATGATCGAAGGTCAGGTCATGCCCGGCACCGCAATATTGGCAGGCGAAGCGATCGCGCAGGAACAGGTTGAACCGCGTGAAGGCCGGATGACGCGAGGGCCTGACATATTGGCGCAGCGCGATAACCGACGGGATCTTCATCTCGAACGACGGCGAATGGATCACCCGGTCATATTCGGCGATGATGTCGACACGTTCGAGGAACGCCGCCTTGATCGCCGTCTGCCACGGCCACAGCGACAGCGGATAATAGGACAGGGGCGTATAATCGGCGTTGAGGACAAGCGCCGGACAGGCATCCGGCGGCGACAGGACGTTGGGATGATACATGCGCGCGCCTGCTCCCTTCGCAAGGAATAGGCTGCCCTCCACCACCGGCCCTGTCGCACAAGCGCGACACACTGCTGCGTCGCACCCAAGGCCGCTTGGTGAAAGACGGCCGATCCGTGGTTTGCTGTAGATACAACAGTTCGTGTGTCAGGCAAATGACAATACCGGATTTGGATTCACACCGCGCCGCGGGCGATATTGCTCGTCCCGACGCTAGACTCGCTTTCACTCAGATTGAAACCCCCTCTCCCGCAGCCGTAGGCGACGCCTTCGCGTCAACCGGGAGAGGGCAGCGTTTTCTTGACCATCGAATGAAGCCATTCGACTGGAAAACGCGCTAGAGCAGCGCGCGCGCCGTCCAATAGGTGATCCCCGCCGCCACATAGGCCGCGGCGAACAGATAGGTGAACATGAACGCCGGCCACGCCCAGCCGCCGGTTTCGCGGCGCGTCACCGCCAGCGTGCTGATGCATTGCGGCGCGAACACGAACCAGGCGAGGAACGCCAGCGCCGTCGGCAGGCTCCAGCTACCGCGCAGCTGTTCGATCAGGCCCTCGGTGTGGTTCTCGTCGGTGCCTTGCAGCGAATAGACGGTGCCAAGCGCGCTGACCGCGACTTCGCGCGCCGCCATGCCGGGAACCAGCGCCAGCGCGATTTCCTTGTTGAAACCGATCGGGCGGAAAATCGGCTCCAGCGCCGCGCCGATGCGTCCGGCGGCGCTGTATTCGAGCGCCGGGCGGTTCCAGTCGGCCGGCGGCTTGGGCCAGGTGGCGAGCGCCCATAAAGCGATCGTCGACACCAGGATGATGCCGCCGGCGCGCTGCACGAATGCCATGCCGCGCTGATACATGCCGATGCCGATATCGCGCGGCGCCGGCCATTGATATTTGGGCATTTCCATCAAAAACGTCGGGCTTGGCCCTTTGGTGACCGTGTGGCGCAGCGCCCAGGCCGCGACCAGCGCCCCGACGACACCGGCGATATACAGCCCGAACAGCACCAGCCCCGGCAAATTCAGCACGCCGCCGACCTTGGTCGCCGGGATGAAGGCGCCGATGATGACGGCATAGACCGGCAGCCGCGCCGAACAGGTCATCAACGGCGCGATGAGGATGGTGGTGAGGCGATCCCTGGGCGAATCGATGGTGCGCGTCGCCGGCAACGATCGCACGCGCCTGCGCGAGCAGCAGGCCGAACATATCAATGGCCGGCGCCGCGCGATATCGGCATCGGCCTCTATCAGCGCGCCATGGCGTTCGTGCAGCGCGCCGGCGGCATCATCCTGATCTCGACG
>JANNJH010000037.1:0-1110 GCA_031405775.1 Sphingomonadales bacterium
AAGCTCTACGCCGTCCTGCGCGCCGAAATCGAGGCCGTCAGCGACCAGTTCTCCACCAGGCGCCGCTCCGAAATCATTGCTGCCGGCGACGATCTCGACGACGAGGACCTCATCGAGCGCGAGGACATGGTCGTTACCGTCACCATGTCCGGCTGGATCAAGCGTGTCGCCTTGAACGAATATCGCGCCCAGAAACGCGGCGGCAAGGGCCGTTCGGGCATGTCGACCAAGGACGAGGACGTCATCACCAACATCTTCGTCACCTCGACGCACAATCCGGTGCTGTTCTTCTCGTCGGCGGGCAAGGTCTATCGCAAGAAGGTCTGGAAGCTGCCGGTGGGAAGCCCGCAGGCCAAGGGTCGCTCGCTCAACAATCTGCTGCCGCTGGCCGACGGCGAAACCATCACCAGCGTGCTGGCGCTGCCCGAGGACGAGGCCGAATGGGGCCGCCTGCATGTCATGTTCGCCACGGCGCATGGCAGCGTCCGGCGCAACAGCATGGACGCCTTCACCAATGTGCCGACGGCGGGCAAGCTGGCGATTCGTTTCGAGGATGGCGACGAGGACCGCTTGATCGGCGTGGCGCTGTGCGATGAAGGCGACGACGTGTTCCTCGCGGCGCGGTCGGGCAAGGCGATCCGCTTTGCCGCCGATGACGTGCGCGAGTTCGTTTCCCGGACCTCGACGGGTGTTCGCGGCATGAGCCTGCCAAAGGGTGGCGAAGTCATCTCGATGGCGGTGCTCAAGCGCTTTGACGCGACCTCGATGCGCAGAACATGGTTGGCTTTTTCCTGCAGCATGGCGTGGGCGCTGCGCCCGACTTGGCGCGCGCAAGACAATCCTACGAAGCCGCCGCCGAACGCGGCCATGCGCGCGCGCAGGTCAACTTCGGCTGGATGTTCCAGGAGGGCCTGGGCGGCGCACGCAACGGCGTGATGGCGCTCGACTGGTACCGAAAAGCCGCAGCGCAGGGCCTCGCCGAGGGTGAATTCAACGCGGCCAGCCTGCTCGAGCGCGGCACCGCCGGCGTCCCGAAGGATGCGGACGCGGCGGCGGCCGGCTACGCGCGCGCCGCGGCCAAGGTCATGCCGATCGCCTCCTACCGCCTCG
>JANNJH010000038.1:0-7409 GCA_031405775.1 Sphingomonadales bacterium
CATATCGGTCCTGGCGCCCTGTTCCGGGCCGAAGCTTACCGCGCTGTCGGCGGCTGGCGGCCGGAGCTTCGGTTGGGCCCTGACCGCGAGTTCTGGATGCGGCTTGCTTCGATCGGCGATTTCGAATTCATCGAGCGTACACTCGCGGGTTATCGCACCCATCCGGGATCCATATCATACAAGGACGTGGCTGAATCGGTGTCGAGGGAGTTTCTTGGCGTATTGGATGATTTCTATGCTGGAACCGTGCCCGCGGCGATCGCGCGCCGGCGTGAAGAAGCCTATGGCCGCGCCTATTTACTGATCGCCCGCAACTGTTTTCGCGCGCTGGATTTCCGACGCGGACTAGCCAACTATCGGCAAGCATGCTCATATCATCCTCCGCTTGCCAGCATCAGTTCGCGCGCCAGCCTTGCTCGCACCAGCGTAAGCAAGCCGATACGGTTGCTGCAGGGACGCTTGCGCGCCATTGTGTCGGGACGATGAATCCCGTCAGGCTGGCGTCCGCATTGGCTTTCGCGCGGACGATCGCGACCTTGTGGATTCTGCTGCCTCTGGTTGCAATTTCGCTGCCGGTCTGGGCGTGGCCGATCACATCCTGGTCCAAGCTATACCTGATAGTCGGCATTTTTGCGGCCTGTTTCTGGGTCGGTTGTTGGCTGGCTGCCATGCTTTTTGAAGCGACCAATAGCCCGCCGGGCCCTGCATCTCCACCCTGGCGCGCCGCGAGGACGGTAACGCTCGTCCTGCTGATCGCCATTGTCATGAACATCGCCACCATTTTTTCGCGCGCGGCGTTCAATCCGTTTGCGTGTGCGAACCTGTTGTCGTGTTCCAATGATGCTTATCAGGCATATGTCGCTGGGCAATCGACCGGTGAGGGGGCTGCTTTCGAGTATCTGCGCATCGCCGTGTCGCCGTTGATTTATGCTGCGCTTGCGTTGGCGATATGGGGGAAGGAAGGCGACCACGATCGACACCGCTGGCTGCGCTGGGGCGTGATCGGGACCGAGGTCGTCCTGGCAATCGCCACCGGGACGTCTCGCAATATTGGCAACTTGCTGCTGTTCGCCTTCTTCGTATCGGGTGTACGCCGACGAGCGTCGGGGGCCGTGGTGAAACCCCGGAGCACCTGGTTTTATATCGGTGTCGTAGCGCTCGTGCTCGCGTTCCTGTCGTATTTTGCCTTTACCCAACTCAACCGCGACGGTTTTGTGGCAGCTGTTGGGCTGTTGCCGTTCGGTCACGGCTATATCGAAGCGTTATCATATACGACCGACGATGATTCTGTTGTCCTCAAGGCGGTTGAATCGGTGGTCCGCTATCTCGCCTCGGGTTACTTCAGTCTTGCGCTGGCGCTTGATCTCGCTGAAGGCAAAACGTTCCCGTTCGGCAGTTCGATGTTCCTGGCGCGGCGCTCCGCGATGGGTACCGGAGATGATTCCTACGTCACCCTGTCTTTGCCAGGACAGATCGAGTCGCTCTACGGATGGAGTTACATGCAGCAGTGGCATAGCTTGTTCAGCTGGATGCTATCGGACTATGGATATATAGGAACCGGGATTGTAATGATCGGAGTGGGGTTCTTTTTTATTGCGGCTTTAGGTGTTTCTCTGACTGTCGAAGGTGTGTGGTCAAAGCTCGCGATATTTATCGGCTTTATAATGGTCGCATATATTCCAGCAAATAATCAGATTTTCCAGGCGCCGGAAACCTATGTTGCTTTCCTTGTTGCGGCGGCGCTTGTGTTCAAGGGGATGCTCGATCGCTTCGCAAGGACGGTGCCGGTGGCCGCCACATGACGTCAACCCGGATTTATCTGAGTGCTTTTGGTGTCCATACTGGCGGCGGTCTCGTGCTGCTCCGTGAATTCGCACAGGCTGCAGCCGGACACATCGCGGTTGCCGTTGTCGACGCGCGTTTGGGGGATGCCGACAAGGCGCTTTTCAAGGCCGCGGACATTCGGCTGGTGCCCCGGCGCGTGACGTCCCGCGTCGCGGCGTCGATACACCTGGCCCGCGATGCCGGACCCAATGATGTGCTGTTTGCCTTTAACAGCCTGCCGCCGCTGCGCCGCTCGGCAGCGCGTACCGTCGTCTATGTTCACGCCTCGTATCTTGCCGGGCTGAACCGAGGGATTAAATACAGTCTCGGATCGCATCTACGGCAAAAGGTCGAGCGCAATTTGTTCGGGCTTGCCAGAATGAACGCTGACGAATTCTGGGTTCAGACCGACGCGATGTCGCGCGCGTTGCGATCTCAGGCACCTGTTCCGCCGGTGAGGATAATGCCATTTGTCCCCTCCGCGCTGCAACAGCGCTTGCAGGCCGTGCGCGACCTTGCGGTGCCGGGTCCAGCGGTCATCCGCCGCTATTTGTATCCGGCGGATGCGGTCGGCCATAAGAATCACGCGGCGCTCATCGCCGCGTGGCGCATCCTTGCCGACGAAGGGTTCGCGCCGCGGCTCGAATTGACCCTGCTCGATCGAGAATTCGCAACGGTCATGAGCGAAGGCCGCGCACCGCCGGTCGAGCTTGCGAATATCGTCAACATCGGCAGCAGGCCGCACGCTGACATACTCGATCGATTTCGCAACGGCGCCTCGCTGATTTTCCCGTCGCTGACCGAATCCTTTGGCTTGCCGATGCTGGAAGCGCAGGCTGCCGGCGCCGGCGTTTTGACCGCCGAACGCGAATATGCCCGCGACGCATGCACACCCGACGAGACCTTCGACCCACAGTCGCCGCGATCGATCGCCGATGCGGTCCGGCGGCATATCGGGCAGCCGCGCACGCCAACGCTGCCATTCGACGCCGCGCATATCGTCCGCGAGTTGCTGCGGTGAGGGTGCTCATTTCGAGCCAGCATTTCTGGCCCGAAAGCTTTCGTATCAACGATGTCGCGCGTTCGCTGAACCAGGCCGGTTGCGAAATCGAAATTATCACCGGGCAGCCGAACTACCCCGACGGCAATATCTTTCCGGGATACCGTGCCGGCGCCATGAATTGGCAGATTCACGATGGCATGCGGGTAAACCGCTTGCCGATCGCGCCGCGGGCGGGGGGAGGGGCTTTTCGGCTGGCGCTGAACTATCTGTCGTTCGTTTTCAGCGGCCTCATATTGGGGCCATTGGCGCTTTGGCGCCGACCGTTCGATGTGGTGTTCGTCTATGGCACATCGCCGATCCTGCAGGCCATCCCGGCGATTTTTCTGGGATGGATCAAGCGCGCCCCCGTCGTGCTGTGGGTCCAGGATCTCTGGCCCGAAAGCCTTGAGGTTACCGGCTTTGTTCGCAACCGCGCCGCTCTCGGCGCTGTGTCGGCCGTCGTGCGCTGGATATATCGACGTTGTGACCTGATCCTCGTCCAATCGGATGCGTTTTTGCCCGCTGTGGAGGCGATGGCCGGGACAGTGCCAATTCGCGTCCACCACAACCCCGGCGAGACCATGGACACTGTGACCGATCCGCCAGCGCCCGGCCTCGGCGGCGAGTTCGCCGTGGTGTTCGCCGGCAACCTTGGAACGGTCCAGGCGCTCGACACGATCCTCGATGCCGCGGGCCAATTGCGTGACCTGCCAGGCATTCGCTTTGCCTTTATCGGCAGCGGCTCGCGCGGCGGCTGGCTCGCCGACGAGATTGCACTTCGCGGACTGGAGAATTGCACACTGGTGGGTCGGTTGCCGCCCTCGGAGATGCCGCGGATTTTCGCGCAGGCCGCGGTATTGCTCGTCACGCTGGTGCGAAATCCGGCGATGGAGATGACAGTGCCCAGCAAGATTCAGGCCTATCTCGCCGCCGGCAAGCCTATTATCGCAGCACTTGGCGGCGCCGGAGCGAATGTTGTCGCCGCAGCCGGCGCCGGGATCATATGCGCCGCCGAACAGCCCGTCGCGCTCGCCGCCGCGGTTCGCATGCTGCATGCCATGGATGACGGCGAAAGGCATGCCATGGGGGCCGCGGGCCGGCGCTATTTCGAAGCGCATTACGCGCCGGCGGTCTTGACTCCACGCTTGCTGGCAGCGTTCAGCTACACGATTGATCGCCGCAAGACGCGGGGAAAAGCCCAGTGAGCGAGGCCCAGTGAGCGAGGCAATGATGACGCGGATCCTGATCCTGGGTGCGACTGGGATGCTGGGCAATGCCATGCTCCGGTACTTTTCGGTTCTGCCGCAATTTGCAGTTTGCGGAACGGCGCGATCGGCGCGCGCGGTTGCCGCGCTGCCTGAATCGGTGCGACGACAGACTGCCGTCGGTGTCGACGCCGCCGATGTCGATTCGATTCTGAACGTCGTCGCGGCCTTTCGCCCGGACGTGATCGTCAACTGCATCGGCCTGGTGAAACAGCTTGCCGAGGCAGACGATCCGTTGATTGCGATCCCGATGAACGCGGTTTTGCCGCACCGTCTGGCGCGTATCGCCACGGCGGTCGGCGCGCGATTCATCCACATCAGCACCGACTGCGTCTTTACCGGCGCCACCGGCGACTATTCCGAAAGCCACACAGCCGACGCGACCGATCTTTACGGTCGCAGCAAGTTGCTTGGCGAAGTCACCGGCCGCCGCGATGCCGTTACGCTGCGGACATCGATCATCGGTCGGGAACTGGGCGGTGCCCATGGCCTTGTCGATTGGTTCCTGGCGCAGGACGGCGCTGTGCGCGGCTATGAGCGTGCCATTTTTTCGGGCGTTCCAACGGTCGAGCTGGCGCGCATTCTCCATCAATTCATATTGCCCAACACCGAAATTTCGGGACTTTACCACGTCTCGGCGGAACCGATCTCGAAGCTCGATTTGCTGCGGCTCATCCGCGACAGCTATTGCCGCGACATTGAAATCACGCCCGACAATCGCCTGATAATCGACCGTTCGTTGAATTCCGACCGCTTTCGATCGGCCACAGGCTATATGCCGCCATCATGGCCGGCGCTGATCGAGAGAATGCGCGATTTCGCCTAAAGTGTTTTCCAATCAAAGGGCTTCATTTGAGCTTCAGGAAAACGCGATAGACCAAAGAGATAGAGCGCTGACCCGATTCTTCCGGGTCGAAAAGCGCTCTTGAAAAATAAAGGATATAAACCGCCTATGTTCGACAACCAGACGCTGATGATCACGGGAGGCACTGGATCATTTGGAAACGCTGTCCTGCGACGCTTCATGAATACGGGATTTTCTGAAATCCGAATCTTTTCGCGCGATGAAAAGAAGCAGGAGGATATGCGACTTCGGCTTGCTGACGATCGCATCAAATTTTATATCGGCGATGTTCGCGATTATAGCGCCGTGCGTGATGCGATGCAGGGTGTCGACTATGTATTCCATGCCGCAGCGTTGAAGCAGGTGCCGAGCTGTGAATTCTACCCGTTGGAGGCGATCAAGACGAATGTTCTTGGCGCCGAAAACGTCATGCGCGCGGCGATGGATGCCGGTGTTCAGCGATGTATCGTCCTGTCGACCGACAAGGCGGTGTACCCGATCAATGCCATGGGCCTGTCAAAGGCGATGATGGAAAAGGTCATGGTCTCAAAATCGCGCCTATCAGGCGGCACGGTTCTCGCGGCAACACGGTATGGAAATGTCATGGCGTCACGTGGCTCGGTAATACCGCTGTTCGTCAGTCAATTGCTGGCCCGAAAACCCCTGAGCATTACCGATCCGAGCATGACCCGGTTTCTGATGTCGCTCGAAGACTCGGTCGATCTGGTCTTGTACGCATTTCAAAACGCCAAGCCCGGCGATATATTTGTGCAAAAGGCACCAGCATCGACGGTTGGCGACTTGGCGCAGGGCTTGAAAGAGCTCCTCGATTTTGACAGCCCGATTTCGATAATCGGCACGCGACATGGCGAAAAACTCTATGAATCCCTGGTGTCGCGGGAGGAAATGGCGCGCTCCGAGGATCTTGGCCGCTATTTTCGCATCCCGGCGGATTCGCGCGATTTGAATTATTCGAAATATTTCGTCGAAGGCCAGACCGAGATATCGAGCCTTGACGACTATACATCGCATAATACGCATCGGCTCGATGTCGCCGGCGTCAAGGCGTTGGTGTCCAAACTCGATCTCGTCGCCGCGGCGCGTGAAGGACGTGCGGTCGAAGCCTATGCTTAAAGTCATGACGATCGTCGGCACACGACCGGAAATCATCCGGCTGTCCCGGACCATCGAGCGCCTCGATCGGGCCTGCTCGCATGTGCTTGTCCACACCGGGCAGAACTATGACTATGAGCTCAATGGCGTGTTTTTCGAGGAACTCGGCATCCGCAAGCCCGATCATTTCCTCGAGGCGGCGGGGACGAGCGCGGCGGAAACCATCGGCAAGATCATTATCGCCGCCGACCGAGTCATCGCGTCCGAGCAGCCCGATGCCTTGCTGCTGCTCGGTGACACCAATAGCGCGCTCGCAGCAATCGCCGCCAAGCGCCGCAAAGTGCCGATCTTTCACATGGAGGCTGGCAATCGCTGTTTCGATTTCAACGTTCCAGAGGAAATAAACCGGCGCATTGTCGACCATGTCGCCGACATCAATCTCACTTACAGCGAGATCGCAAGGCAATATCTTGTCCGCGAAGGCCTGCCGGCTGATCAGATAATCGTCACCGGAAGCCCGATGCGCGAAGTTCTGAACCACTACCAGCCAGGCATTGCGCGCTCCGACGTTCTCGACCGTCTCGGGCTCGATGCCAACGGCTATTTCCTCGTCAGCGTGCATCGCGAGGAGAATGTCGACGATCCAGCGACGCTGGGCAAGCTGTTGGCGATATTCAACGCCATCGCTGGCAAGTTCGACATACCGGTGATCGTGTCGACCCACCCGCGGACCCGAAAGCGGCTCGATGCCCTGGGAACGCCGATGCACGGCAATGTCCGGTTCGAGAAACCATTCGGCTTTCTCGACTATGTCCGACTTCAGCAGGACGCGCGTTGTGTGCTGTCCGATAGCGGAACAATCACCGAGGAATCGTCGATCCTCAACTTTCCCGCGCTTAACCTGCGCAATGTCCACGAACGCCCGGAAGGCTTTGAAGAAGCGGCGGTGATGTTCACCGGCCTGTCGCTCGACCGCGTCATGGAAGGGCTGGCAATTCTGGCGGAACAGCCGCGCGGCGCCGACCGCCTGCTACGCCTTGTGAACGATTATGCGCCGCAAAACGTGTCGGAAAAAGTGCTTCGTATTATCCAGAGTTACGTCGGCTTCGTGAACCGTCGCGTCTGGAACAAGCCGGCGACTTGAGCGACGGGCGTGACGCCGGCCGCCGTCCGTCTGCGTAATAGCGCATGATGGGTCTGGCTGAGAACAGCGCCTCCGGCGGTTGGGGCCACAGGCCCCAAACCCTTTCACGCCGACTGGCGAAAAGCCCGCCGGACTGATCCCGGACCGTCATGATCGGGGTCTGGGGCCAAGGCCCCA
>JANNJH010000039.1:0-1645 GCA_031405775.1 Sphingomonadales bacterium
TGTCGCCGGCGATCGCCATCATCGCCACCAGCGTCATCAGCTTGGGCAGGAACGACAGGCTCGATTCCGACACCGACAGGATGGTCTGCACCAGCCCGATCACCACCGCGACGATCAGGATCGGCACCAGGAACGTCGCCGTCGACTGCGCGAACAGCATCACCGCGGCGCGTGTGATCTCCACCAGCACCCGGTCGTCGGGCATGTCCGCCATCCCCATCAGCCGCTCCCGCCAAAGCTTTTGGCCAGCGATCCGAGCACCAGCGTCCAGCCGTCGATCGAGACGAACAGCGCCAGCTTGACCGGCAGGCTGACCGTCGACGGCGACACCATCATCATCCCCAGCGACATCAAAATGCTCGAAACGATCAGGTCGATGACCAGGAACGGCAGATAGACGACAAAGCCGATCTGCATCCCGGTCTTCAATTCGCTGGCGACGAACGCCGGCAGCAGCACCGCCAGCGGCACGTCCTGCGGCGACGCATACGGGCCACTGTGGGCGATTTCGGCGAATTTGCGCAGATCCGCCTCGCGCGTCTGCGTCAGCATGAAGCGCTTGAGCACATCGCCGGCCCGCCCCAGCGCGACATCGGCGCCGATCGCACCCGCCACCATCGGCTGATAGGCCTCGTCATAAATCCGATCGAGGCTGGGCTTCATGACGAACACCGTCAGCAACAGCGCCATGCCGACGAGCAACTGGTTCGGCGGGCTTTGCCCCAGCCCCAGTGCCTGCCGCAAAATCGCCAGCACGATGATGATCCGCGTAAAGCAGGTCATCATCATCAGCGCCGCCGGCAACAGCGTCAGCGCCGACATCAGCATCAATATCTGGATCGACGACGACAACGTCGGCAATGACGCCGACAGCGTGGGCAGCTCCGCCGTCATTCGCCTTCGGCCTCGGCCAGCCGCACCAGCCCCGAACGCCCCTGCCCGATCAGCAACCGCCGGCCGCCGAATTCCACCACCAGCAGCCGGTTCCCCGGCCCCAGCGGCAGCGCCTGCACCAGCCGGGCATGGCGCGCGCCCTCGCCGGGCCATTTCAGCCCGGCGGGAAGCCGCGCCCTGACGCGTTCGATCCCGCGTTCGATCCAGGCCGAAACCGCGGTCACCCGCCGGCCTGCGAAACGATCTCGGTCAGCTTGACGCCAAAGCGATCGCCGATGGAAACGATCTCGCCGCGCGCGATCAGGCGTTCGTTGATCAGCACATCGACCGGCGCATCGACTCGCCTGTCCAGCGCGTGGACCGCCCCGACCTGCAACGCCAGCACATCGCGCAGGCACATCTTGACGGCGCCGACCTCCACCGAAAGCCGCACCGAAATCGCCCCGAATGCGCCAAGGTCGCTCGCATCAAGCGCCAACCCCTGCATCCCGCCCGGTGAAATCGCGTTCATGACATCCCCCCCAATGATTCAACTCCGATGGCGACGATCGTCGCCTGCTGCCGGCCATCGGGCAGCGACGTCAGCGTCGCCCGCCCGATGCGATGATCGCCGACGATCAGTGGCATTTCGGGCAGCGGATCGATCGGCAGCACGGTCCCGGCGCGCAGCGGCAGCAACGACGCGACCATCGCCATCCCCGTCGCCAGTTCGACCCGCACCCGCATCGGCAGGTCGAACACCCGCGTCGCC
>JANNJH010000040.1:0-1236 GCA_031405775.1 Sphingomonadales bacterium
CACCTGTGTCGCCAGCATCAACGGCGTATTGCCTCCGCGGTCGCGCGAATTGGCGCTGGCGCCCTTTTGCAGCATGAAGCCGACCCAGGCGGCGTCCGACCGCCGCGTGGCGATGTGCAACCCGGTATCGCCGCTATCGCCGTCGCGGGTGTTGACGACGGTATTGCCGGGTTTGTCGAGGATTTCCCTGGCCTTGGCGCCATCCTTGTCCTTGACCGCCTTGATGAAATTATAGCTTTCGGAGAATTGCGCCGCAGCCGGCGTCGCCGCGCCAATCATCGCCACCGCGACCGCCACCGCAATCCCGCGTCCCGCCGCCATCACACACCGCATCGACAAGCCTCCTGTGTCGCCCTATTTCAGCGTCATGTCCTCGCATAACCCCGACTACGCCCGATGAACAGCCGCAGCCGCTGGCTGGTCCTCGGCCTTGCAATGCTTCTCGCCGCCGGGTTCGGCTGGATGCGCTTCACCGCGCCGCCGCAAGGCAATCTGTCCGGCTCCCACCTCGGCGGCGCCTTCGCGCTGATCGACCAGGACGGCAATGCGGTCAGCGACAAGGATTTCAAGGGCAAATATCGCCTGATGTATTTCGGCTATACATTTTGCCCCGATGTCTGCCCGACCGATGTCGCGGCGATCGCCAAGGGCCTGCAGGCCTATGAGGCCGCGCGCCCCGGCCGCGCCGCGCGGGTCCAGCCGATCTTCATCACCGTCGATCCCGAACGCGACGATGCCAAGGCCCTCAAGGCCTTCGTCAGCGCCTTTCACCCGCGGCTGATCGGCCTGACCGGAACCCCGGCGGCGATCGATTCGGCGCGCAAGGCCTATGGCATCTATGCCAAGAAGGTGGTGACCAGCGATCCCGCCAATTATCTTGTCGATCATTTCGCCGTGACCTATTTGATCGGCCCTGACGGCGCGCCGATCGCCTTCCTGCCGCACGAGAACACCACCGCGCCGGAAGTCACCGCCATGCTGGAAACCTATGTCCGCTAAGCCGTTCTGGGAGACCATCCCGCTTTACAAGATGAGCCGCGAGCAATGGGAAAGCCTGTGCGATGGCTGCGGCAAATGCTGCGTCCACAAGCTCGAGGATGACGAGACCGGCAAGATATATCCGACAAATGTCGCTTGCCGGCTGCTCGATCCGCGCACCGCGCTGTGCAAGGATTACGCCAACCGCCGCGCCCATGTTCCCGAATGCGTGCGGCCACCGACTTCGCGTCGTGCTTT
>JANNJH010000041.1:0-2018 GCA_031405775.1 Sphingomonadales bacterium
CACCCCGTCGATATCGAACGGCAAGTCGGCCCGCCTTGCCTCGATGCCGCGCGGGAAATCCAGCGCGTCGTCGATACCGGCGCAGGTCGCCCGCAACGTGCCTATATCAAAGCCCCAGCCGCCGATCGCCGTCATCACCGCGCTTTGCGTCGCGCCCGGCAGCACATCGATCTCGCCCCAGCCATGCGCGATGAACGCCAGTGGCCGCGCCGCGGTGATGGCCGGATCGAGTTGCCGCAGCGACCCCGCCGCCGCATTGCGCGGGTTGGCGAACAGCCTGTCGCCTGCCGCCGCCTGGCGTTCATTGAGCGCGGCGAACGCTGCCTTGCGCATGTAAACCTCGCCGCGCACCTCGGCGATTTCGGGCGCATCGTCCGGCAGGGCCATCGCCAACCCGCTGACATGGCGGACATTCGCCGTGACATTCTCGCCCACCGCGCCATCGCCGCGCGTCGCCGCCGTCACCAGCCGCCGCGCTTCGTAACGCAGGCTGGCCGACAGCCCGTCGATCTTGGCCTCCGCCAGCAACGCCACCGGCTCGTCGGCGGCCAGCCCGAGGAAACGCCGAACCTTCCCGATGAAATCGCGGGCTTCCGCGTCGGAAAACACATTGTCGAGGCTCAGCATCGGCTTCGAATGCGTCACCTTGCCGAACCCGGCGGCGACCGGCGCGCCGACGCGCCAGCTTGGGCTGTCCTCGCGCACCAGCTGCGGGAACGCCGCCTCGATGTCGGCATTGCGGCGCACCAGCGCGTCATAGGCGGCGTCGCTGATCGCCGGCGCGTCCTCGCTGTGATAGCGCCGGTTATGCGCGGCGATTTCGGCCGCCAGCCGCGCCAGTTCCAGCGCCGCTTCGTCTTCGCCCAGATCGATAATGCCCATGCCGAGTTCGATAGCATCGGCGGCGAGCCGATGGGAGGGGGACGCGATCGATCGGCGGAAGGCGGCGCGGGCTTCGCTCGTCTGAGTCCGATCAGGCCCGACGCCGGAACGGCCAGTCGATCGCCCCGCCGGCAAACAGCGCCCACCAGACGAACACCGGCTGGAACGCCAGACGCGGCGCGTGATAGCCCCAGGTCGCGCCGGTCACCGCGATGGCGTCGATGGCGTGCTTGATGTTGGCCGGATAGACCGCCACCGCATAGACCGCGAGCATCACCCCCGCCGACCAGCGCAACCGCGGCACGAACAGCGCGATGGCGCCGACGATCTCGCAGGCGCCGGTGACCAGCACCGTCTCGCGCGGGTATGGCACCCAGTCGGGAACAATCGGCAGGATGGCATCGGGCCAGCGCAGATGCACCACCCCGGCGGTAAAATAGACCAAAGCCAGCAGCCAGCGCAGCAGCGTCCGCGACGTCCGCAGCGTCCGCGACTGTTCGGCGCGCCGGCGCAACGCGCCTGTCATCCCCGGCCGCGGCTCGGTCACGCCAAAAGTCTTGCGGCCTGCGCCCGCGCCTCGTCGGTGACATCCGCCCCCGAAAGCATCCGGGCAATCTCCTCGCGGCGTTCCGCAGCGCTCAGCGGCACCACATCGGTGCGCGTTGCATTGCCGTCGCTGGCCTTGGCGATCCGCCACTGGTGCGCCCCACGCGCCGCAACTTGGGGACTATGCGTCACCACCAGCACTTGCGTGCCGTCTGCCAGCCGCGCCAGCCGTTCGCCGATCGCGCTCGCCACCGCGCCGCCGACACCGCGGTCGATCTCGTCGAAAATCAGCGTGCCGGCGCTGCCGGTCTCGGCCAGCGCCACTTTCAACGCCAGCACGAAGCGCGACAGTTCGCCGCCCGATGCGATCTTGATCAACGGCCCGAACGGTGCCCCCGGGTTGGTCGAAATCTCGAACTCGACGCGCTCGGCGCCCTCCGGCCCCCAGCCGCTTTCGGGCTGGGCGCTGACCATCGTCCGGAACCGCGCGGCATCGAGCTTCAACGGCGCCAACAAGGTCAATGCCGACATCTACATGTTCCTGATGCAGAAACACGAAGAAGCCCGCATTGTCAAGGCATCCACCATCA
>JANNJH010000042.1:0-5116 GCA_031405775.1 Sphingomonadales bacterium
GCGGAGGGTCGCCCGCGAGCATCTCGTACAACACCGCGCCCAGTGAGTAGATGTCGGTGCGGCCATCCATCTGCCGGTCGCCGGTTGCTTGCTCCGGGGACATGTACTGGGGTGTCCCGAGCGAGATTCCCGTTTGCGTGATGCGGGCGCCCCCTGCGTTCGACCGCGCCCTGCTGGGCAACGACGATGCCGACGAGGAACAGCAGCACCCCGACAATGCCGAGCGCATTGACGCCGATGACTTCGCATTGGTGGATGACGGCGTGCCAGCGCAGCGGCCGGCGGCCAAGCAGGGTTTGCCCCAGGACGATCATCGTCTGGCCAAGAAAGGCGAGGAAGCTGCCGATATTGTCGGCGGCGCCGATGACGGCGCCGCCGATGCGTTCGATCCGCGCCAGCGCCGGGTTGCCGGGCCGCGCGTGGACAACCACCGGAACGTCGTTGGCGCCGACTTCGGCGATCAGCCGGACGGCATCGGGCGAGGCGTTTTCGAGCGTTGCCGGAACCCCGGCGGCGGTCCAGTCGGCGACGAGGCGGTGGATCAGCCAGGCGCCGGTGGTATCGATACGCTCGACGCCCGACAGGTCGATGGCGAGCGCGCTTCCCGATGGCGCGATGGCGCGCAGCGGTGCGACGACGTCGGCGATGTCGGCGATGGTCAGCGGCCCGCGCACGGCAAGGCGCTGCGCCGTGCCCGGGCCGGTCGTCTGTTCGAAGCTGGCGGTGGCCATGCGCCATTGGTGGGGGATAGCGGCGACGGGGGCAAGAGGTGTTGCGAAAGCGTTGCGGGCGCGCTGTTGCTCACGCTGGGGCGAAACCGTTGCGGGTGATGGGGCGCTGGCCTAGGATTTGGCCACGGGGACGCGGCTTTCGGAACAGAATTTGCGGGTGGGATGACGATCAGCATTTTTGACATGGACCGGACGATCACCCGCGGCGGCACCTGGGTGCCGTGGCTGGTGTTCTGGGCGCGGCGCGAGGCGCCGTGGCGGCTGCTGCTGGCGCCGCTGTTGGGCGCGGCGCTGCTCGGCTATGCGGCGGGGGCGATCAGCCGGGCGCGGTTGAAGGAGCTTGGCCATCGGTTGTTGATGGGGCGCAACGTCGCGCGGTCGCGGCTGGCGGCGGCGGCGGATGCCTATGCGGCGCGGGTCATCGCGCACAACGTCTTTCCCGGCGCGCTGGAACAGATCGCGGCGGATCGCGCCGCGGGCAACCGGCTGGTGGTGGCGACGGCGTCGAACGAATTTTATGTCCGCGCCATCGCCGATCGGCTGGGCATCGACGATGTCATCGCCACGCCGTCACGCTGGGAGGATGACCGGCTGCACCATCGGCTGGGGGGCGACAATTGCTATGGCGCTGCCAAGCGGGCGCTGGTTGCGGCGTGGTTGCGGCGCGAGGGGCTGGAAGGGCAGCCGCTGTGCTTTTACTCCGACCATATTTCCGACCTGCCGCTGTTCGAACTGGCGGTGGCGAGCGGCGGCGAGGCAGTGGCGACCAATGCCTCGCCGGCGCTGCGCCAGCTGGCGCGCGATCGCGGCTGGCGGATCGTCGATTGGGGGGCGCAGTTGCGATCGCTGTTCGAACGCGCCTGAGCCCCCGATGCCGATACGGCAGGCAAACGCCGGCGGGAGTTGGCTCCCGCCGGCGTCAGCCGTTAGCGATGGGCAACCGGGCGCTATGCCGCCAGTTTGCGCAGCACATAGGGGAGAATCCCGCCGGCGTAGAAATACTCCAGCTCCTGTTCGGTATCGATCCGGCACAGGGTATCAAAGCTGCCGGTGGTGCCGTCGGCGCGGGTGAAGTTCACCGTCAGCATCTGGCGCGGCTTCAACGAGGCGACGCCGACGATGTCGAAGGTTTCCGTTCCGACAAGGCCCGCGGTCTTGCGATCACTGCCATCGGCGAACTGCAACGGCAGCACGCCCATGCCGACGAGGTTCGAGCGGTGGATACGCTCGAAGCTTTCGGTGATGACGGCGCGGACGCCAAGCAGCGCGGTGCCCTTGGCGGCCCAGTCACGCGACGAACCGGTGCCATATTCCTTGCCGGCGACGACCACGAGCGGCGTGCCCTCGGCCTTGTAGCGAACGGCAGCATCGAAGATGGCGAGCTGTTCGCCCGACGGAATGTGCCGGGTGACGCCACCTTCGACGCCGGGGACCATTTCGTTGCGAATGCGGATGTTGGCGAAGGTGCCGCGCATCATCACTTCATGGTTGCCGCGGCGAGCGCCATAGGAGTTGAAATCGGCGCGCGCCACCTGGTGTTCGCCAAGGTAAACCCCGGCCGGGGAGGCTTCCTTGATCGAGCCGGCCGGCGAGATATGGTCGGTGGTGATCGAATCCGCGAAGATCGCGAGGGGCCGGGCGCCGTTGATGTCCTGCGTCGGCCGCGGCGTCATCGTCATGCCCTCGAAATAGGGCGGGTTCTGGACATAGGTCGAGGCGGCGTTCCATTTATAGGTGGCGCCGCCTTCGACCTTGATGCCCTGCCAGCGTTCGTCGCCATCAAAAACATTGTCATAGCGCGCGCGGAACATGTCGGCGGTGACCGACGACAGCACCATGGCGGCGACTTCCTGGTTGGTCGGCCAGATATCCTTCAGGTAAACCGCCTCGCCGTTGGCGCCGAAGCCGAGCGCCTCGGTGGTCAGGTCCATCCGCATCGATCCGGCGATCGCATAGGCGACGACGAGCGGCGGGCTGGCCAGATAGTTGGCGCGCACATCAGGCGACACCCGGCCTTCGAAGTTGCGGTTGCCCGACAGCACCGAGGCGGCAACGATGTCATTGCCGTTGATCGCGGCGCTGATCGGTTCGGCCAGCGGGCCGGAGTTGCCGATGCAGGTGGTGCAGCCATAGCCGACAAGGTTGAAGCCCATGGCGTCGAGATCGGCCTGGAGGCCCGATTTGGCGAAATAATCGGTGACGACCTTGGAGCCGGGGGCCAGCGAGGTCTTCACCCAGGGCTTCGAGGTCAGGCCGAGGGCGTGCGCCTTGCGCGCCACCAGCCCGGCGGCGACGAGGACGTTGGGGTTCGACGTGTTGGTGCAGCTGGTGATCGCGGCGATGACGACGTCGCCATGGCCGATATCAAAGCTGGCGCCAGCGACGGGAACGCGCTGGTTGATGCGACTGGCCTGTTTGTAGCCGCCCGCAAGCTCGTCCTCGAAGGCGGGCTTGGCATCCGACAGCAGCACCTTGTCCTGCGGGCGGCGCGGCCCGGCGAGCGACGGCAGCACGGCGCCGAGATCGAGCCCGAGCGTATCGGTGAACACCGGATCGGGGGTGTCGGTCTCGCGCCACAGACCCTGTGCCTGGCAATAGGCCTTGACCAGCGCGACGCGGGCATCGTCACGGCCGGTCAGCCGCATGTAAGCCAGCGTGGCCTCGTCGATCGGGAAGAAGCCGCAGGTGGCGCCATATTCCGGCGCCATGTTGGCGATGGTGGCGCGATCGGCGAGGGTCAGCGAATCGAGACCGGGGCCATAAAATTCGACGAAGCGGCCGACGACGCCATGGGCGCGCAGCATCTGGGTGACGGTGAGCACGAGATCGGTGGCGGTGATGCCTTCGGACATGGCGCCCGACAGCTTGAAGCCGACGACTTCGGGGATGAGCATCGAGACCGGCTGGCCGAGCATCGCGGCTTCGGCCTCGATGCCGCCGACGCCCCAGCCGAGCACGCCAAGGCCGTTGATCATCGTCGTGTGGCTGTCGGTGCCGACGACGGTGTCGGGATAGGCGATGGTGGCGCCGCTTTCGTCTTCGGATGTCCACACGGCCTGCGCCAGATATTCGAGGTTGACCTGATGGCAGATGCCGGTGCCGGGAGGCACGACGCGGAAGCCCTTCAATGCCGACGAACCCCAGCGCAGGAACTCGTAACGCTCGATATTGCGGGTGTATTCAAGGTCCATATTGTCTTCATAGGCGGTGGCGTTGCCGAATTCGTCGACCATCACCGAATGATCGATGACGAGATCGACGGGGACCAGCGGGTTGATCTTTTGCGGGTCGCCGCCAAGCTTGGTCATCGCGTCGCGCATCGCCGCCAGATCGACGACGCAGGGCACGCCGGTGAAATCCTGCATCAACACGCGCGCCGGGCGATAGTTGATCTCGTGGGTAGACTTGCGGGTGGCGCCCCAGGCGACCATCGCCTTCAAATCATCGACGGTGACGGTGCTGCCGTCCTCGAAACGCAGCAAATTTTCGAACAGCACCTTCATCGAATAGGGCAGGCGCGAGATGTCGCCCAATGCGGCGGCGGCGGCTTCGAGGCTGTAATAAGCATAGGGCTTGCCATCGACGGTAAGCGTGCGGCGGGTTTTCAGGCTGTCCTGGCCGATGGCGGTCATGGTTGGTGTTCCTTTTCGTGATCGCCGCAGCCCTTAGCGCATGGCGCCAAGGGCGGGAAGGGCGGCGCGCGGCGAATTTTGGGCTCGGTCGCCGGGCGGTTGCCCTTGGGCGGCGCGCAGGCCATATCGGCGGCATGGCTTCTCCTGAAATCGATGCGTTGACGCAGGCGCTGGCGCGGCTTCCGGGGCTTGGCCCGCGGTCGGCGCGGCGGGCGGTGCTGCATTTGATCAAAAGGCGCGAGACGGCGCTGGCGCCGCTGGTGGCGGCGTTGCAGGCGGTCGAGCGCGGACTGGTAACCTGCGGCATCTGCGGCAATATCGATACGCGCGACCCCTGCGCTGTGTGCACCGACCCGCGCCGCGACGCGACGACCCTGTGCGTCGTCGAGGAAGTCGCCGACCTGTGGGCGCTCGATCGGGCGCGGTTGTTTGCCGGGCGTTACCATGTGCTCGGCGGGCGCCTGTCGGCATTGGACGGGGTGCGGCCGGAGGATCTGGCGATCGAATCGCTGGTGGCGCGGGTTGCGGCCGGCGGCTTTGGCGAAGTCGTGCTGGCGATGAACGCGACGATGGAGGGCCAGACGACGATGTATTATGTCGCGGAGCGGCTGGCCGGGGTCGCCAAGGAAACCGGCGGCGTGCGGGTCATGCAACTGGCGCATGGCCTGCCGGTCGGCGGCGAGCTCGATTATCTCGACGAAGGGACGCTGGCGCTGGCGCTTAGGGCGCGTCGCCCGATCGAATAGCTGCGGG
>JANNJH010000043.1:0-3246 GCA_031405775.1 Sphingomonadales bacterium
GCGCATTTCTGCGGGCCAGTCAGGACGGTGCTCACGTCGCTGCCGCCAGCATCTGCCGCGCCACCGCCGTCGCCCGGTCGGCGTCATGATCGACCAGCCCGCGCGTCGTCCCCAGCTTCTCGCTGTAATCGACAAGCCGGATCGCCGCGGCGGGAGCGAGAACACCGCCGTCGACCGGCGCCGCGCCGCCATCCGGCGCAGCCCTGGCTGTCGGCGCCAACACCGCCGACTTGCTGCGCTTACGCATCGTCAGCGCCGCGATGACGCCACCGACGAGCAGCAGCAGCGCAAGCCCGGTCACCGGCGCATTGTCCCGCACCACCGGCTTTTCATACCAGGATATCAGCGGCTCGGGCGGCGGCGCGGCAAAGGCCCGCAGCTGGACCTCGACGATGTCGCCGCGCACCGAATCATAGCCGACCGCGCCCTGAATGATCCGCGTCAAGCCGGCGATTTCCTGCGGGCTGGCCTTGCTCAAAGCCGTCTTGTCGATGACGACAGCGACCGACAACCGCCGGACTTTCGGCGCCGAACCGCGCGTCACCGAGACGTCCTTGCCGATTTCCCAGGCGCGGTTGGTGGTCTCGTTGGTCACCGTCGCGGGCGTGGCCGGCGCCGCGACAACACCGGGCGGCGGAGTCCCGGTCAACAGCGCCGCCGCCGGCGCAGTGTTCGAAAGCGCGCCCGGAATGCCCCTGGCCGGCGCTTGCGACGCGTCGCTGGCGCGCGACGCGGCCTCGGAGCGCAACACCGCGCCATCGCGATTGAATCGTTCCGACGAAGCTTCATTCTCGCTGAAATCGACATCGGCGGCGACTTCGGCGGTGAACTTTCCCATGCCGATCAACGGCGTCAGCAGCTTGAACAGCCGCTCGCGCACCATCGCCTCGACCTTGACCTGGTAGCCGAGCTGCGCCGCCTCGCCCTCGGAGTTGCCTGCCGACAGCAGCGCCCCCGATTGGTCGACGACGCTGACCTTGTCGGCCGCAAGCCCGGCCACGGACGAACTGATCAGCCAGACGATGGCGCGCACCTGCGCCGCGCCAAGCGTGCGGCCGGGTGCCAGCGTCACGAACACCGAGGCGCTGGCCGGCGCCTTGTCGCGCACGAAAACCGATGGCTCGGGCGTGGCGATATGGACGGTCGCGTGCTTGACACCGTCGATGGCCTGGATCGATTGCGCCAGTTCGATCGACGCCGCGCTTTTCAATCGCGCCGCCTCGACCGCACGGCTCAGGCCCAGCGGCATGTCGCCGACCGGATCGAGCGACCGCGCCGATTTCGGCAGCCCCTGCCCGGCCAGCAGGATGCGCGCCGCCGCGACATCGCCGGCGCCGACTTCGATGCCACCGGTATCGGGGTTGATCCGCGCGGCATAATTGCCGGTCTGCAGCGCGGTCATCACCGCGGCCTTGTCGCCATCCGACAATTCGCCATAAAGCGGCCGCCATTCGGGCGAGCGCATTGCCATCCACAGCCCGAGGACAAGGATCAGCGCCAGCGCCGCCAGGATCGCCGGCCGCGCCCGCACCACCGCCGGATTGGCGAGAAGCCCACGCGCCCGCTCGTGCAACGAGCCATCGGCGGCAAGATCGACAACGGCAAGCGCATCGCTCATCGCGGCGCCCGATCACGAATCCGGCCTGCCGTCACAGCGGCATGCTCATGACGTCCTTATAGGCACCCAGGAGCCGATTGCGCACCTGCAGCGTCGCCTCAAAGGCGATCGAGGCCTTTTGGCGCGCGATCATGACGCTGGCGAGGTCATGGGTGTCGCCGCGTTCATACGCCGCCGAGGCATCGCCCGCCTTGTCCTGCACGGCGCTGACCGATTTCAACGCGTCCTGCATCGCCGTTTCAAAGCGCGGTGCCGTGACGTCGGGCGCGATGCCGCTCGCCGCTTGCGCCCGCTGGGTCGCGGCCGCCGAAATGTTTGAAAGCGCGCCGCTGCGCTCGAGTATCTGCGCCCGCAACGCCATCACCGAGCGGGTGTCGACCGGCGGCAGCATGGTTACTGGACCGTGCGCTGGGAACCGGCGATCTGTGAACCGGCCTGCCGGGTCGTCGCCATCGCCGCCAGCTTGTAGCGCAGGGTGCGTTCGCTGATGCCGAGCCGTTCGGCCGCGGCGCGCCGGCTGCAGGTTTCGGCGAGCACGTCGCGGATCATCCGCGCTTCATGGTGACGAACCAGGCCGGGCAGTGGTGCCGCGCCAATCTCGGCCGCCGGAATCCGGTCAAAGATCAAATGCTGGATTTCGATTGTGTCGGTATCGGTTAGCACCAGGGCGCGATCGAGGACATTGCCGAGCTCGCGGACATTGCCCGGCCATTCATGCTGCGCCAGCCGTGCCAGCGCCGCCGCCGACGGCCAGTGCAACCGGCCGGTCGCGGACCTGAGCAGCCACTGCGCGGCGATGGCGACGATATCCTGCGGCCGTTCGGCCAAGGGCGCGGTGCGCAGCGGGAACACCGCCAGCCGGTAGAAAAGATCGGCACGGAAACGTCCGGCGGCGACTTCGCCGGCAAGGTCGCGGTTGGCGCAGGCAATGATGCGAACGTCGATCTTTTCCGCCTTGGTGGCGCCGATCGGCAGCACTTCGCGTTCTTGCAGGGTGCGGAGCAGCTTGGCCTGGAGGCCGAGCGGCAATTCGCTGACTTCATCGAGCAGCAACGTCCCGCCTTGCGCGGCGCGGAACAGTCCGCGACCGCTGCCGACAGCGCCGGTAAAGGCGCCGCGCTCGTGTCCGAACAATGTTGCTTCCAACATGGCTTCGGGGAGCGCGGCGCAGTTGACCGCGACCAAGGGGGAGTCGCGGCGGGGGGACAGCGTGTGAACAAGGCGGGCGAGCCCTTCCTTGCCGGTGCCGGTGGCACCTTCGATGAGAACCGAAATGTCGCGGCCGGCGACTCGGGCGGCCAACGCCATCAAATCAAGGCTCGATTGCGCGGCGGCGGCGGGGGCGTGGTCGGGAGCGGCGAAGGCGGCGATCAGCGCCAGCGCAAAGCCATGGTCGCCGGGCGCGACGCGCAGTTCGAGGCGGTTTTCGAGGACAATCGCCCGGGATTTCGACGCCTGTGAAAGGCTGATGTGTCGCCACACCGGCTGCGACCCGTCGGTCACCACCAGCGTGGCGCCAAGATCGATATCGGACAATCCCGGCAACCAGTCGATGCTGGAGACAGCAGCAATGCCGCCGTTGCGGGGAGCGGGGAGCGAGGCGGGTGCGTTGTTCATGCTCACTGCCT
>JANNJH010000044.1:0-5474 GCA_031405775.1 Sphingomonadales bacterium
CCCTTGGCGTGGAACATCGCTACACCGAATTTCCGGCCTTGGATCATGGCATCCCGCGTGACGAGGCAGCGATGGATAAAATCGAAGTCTCCCGATCTACACCTCGGCCGATGGTTATCAGTACAGCTTCTCGGAAACCGCGCTGAGCGCCGCCAACCTGACGACGTATAACACGGTCGCCACGGTCAACCCGTTCGCCCGCTATGCCGCCGCCGACACCGCCGCCAACCATTTCGGCGCGCCGATCCAGGTGCCGGTCGTCCTCGCCGCCATCGCGGTCGGTTACAGCCCGGTCTATGCCAAGGAACGCGCTGGCGACGGCACGATCACCAGCTATCGCTTCAAGGTGGCCGGCGCCCGCGCCGATGGTTCGGGCGGCCTCAAGCTGACCCGTGCCCAATATTGCGGCATCTTCAACGGCACGATCACCAACTGGAACCAGCTGCCCGCCACCGTCGTCACCAGGGACGTCACCGATGCAACGGCGTTCGACGTGCCGATCCGCCTCGTTGGCCGTTCGGAAACCTCGGGCACGACGTCGATCTATACCCGCGCCATCGCTGCACAGTGCACCGGCCTGTCGGTCAACACCGGCGTCGGCGGCACCGCGCCTTCGACCCCGATCACCAACAAGTTCGGCAATTCGGAAAACCGTCTGCCCTATGACGGCGTCACCACCGTAACCGGCACCGCCTACACGGGCGCAGCCGGCACGGTCAGCCCGACCAACTCGCTTTCGGGCGCGTTCTTCAACAAGGGCACCGGCCTGATCACCGTTGGCACCGAAGCCGCTGGCCTGTTCACTGTCGCCAACGGCAATGATGGCGTCGCACTGGCCACGGCCTATCACCCCGATCCGAGCGCCACTGTCGGCGACCGGACGCAGAACGGCCGCGTCAACTATATCAGCCCGGAACAGACGTTGCCCGCGATCCTGTTCACTGGCGCCAACACGCTCGGCCTGAACACCGCCAGCCTGCAGGTCAACGGCGCCGGAACGGTCTACTCCGCCCCGATCGCGGCGCAGGTCACCGCGGCGTTCGGCGCCACCCAGCCGCCGCAGTCCAAGGGTACCGCCGGTGCCTATTGCACCGACGCCGCCGTCTGCCCGACGGCCTATGGCGATCGTGCGAACCCGCTCAGCTGGGTTGCATCCGCCGACAAGTCGGTTCCGGTTGCCGCTCCGATCAAGGGCTATCCGATGGTCGGCACGTCGAACGCGCTGCTCTACACCTGCTACGCCACCCCGGCGCGTCGCCAGGCCATCAACGGCTTCTTTGCCACCCTCATCGGCAAGACGCCCAAGGACAGCCTGAACCAGGCGATGCCGGCAGCGCTGGTCACCGATGGTGTCTACGGCATCTTCGCCAAGAGCGGCCTTGCGGCACTTCCGGGCGCGTGGCGCACCGCGATCGCCGAAACCTTCCTGAAGAGCTCGGCGCAGCTTGGCACAATTGGCGCCCCGGCGAGCAAGCTTGGTCTGCGCAACCTGTGGATCCAGGACAAGATCCCGACCACGCCGACCGGCGCTGGTTCGGTCACGGCCGCCAACACGCTCTGTGTCGGCAAGCCGGGCGCCTGAGCCCATCGACCCGGAACAAAGTCTCGACAATCACTGGCGGCCCCGGAGCAATCCGGGGCCGCTTTCTTTTGTGGCGGGGACGTGCCGGGGACGTGCCGGGCGGGGGACAATCAGGAAGCAGGCCAAGGGCCATTTGCCGGCGATCATGGGCGCGCTCCCGCGCCGTCATGCTGGCGCAGGCCAGCATCCCGTGCGGGGCAAGCGACAGTCCGACGCTTTATTGCACGAACCGCCGCGCCCGCCGATGGACGAACTTTGGCGGAAAAGAGGATGCTGGCCTGCTACCCGCATTACGAGCGTCGGTTTCGACGCTTCAGTCGAGAATCACCTGCGCTGGAGCAAAAATAAGGCTGGCTGGACTCGTGCGACAATTTCACCTGTTGCCAGTCTTGCGATCGCACTCCCGGCGTCATGCTGGCGGGCCAGCATCCACTGCGACGCCATGCACATTCAGACCCGATCCCGGCGCCAACTGCTGTGCCATGCGCCGACGGCCGGACCTTGGCGCGCGAGTGGTTGCCGGCCTGCGCCAGCGCGAGTGGTTGCCGGCCTACGCCAGCGCGACGATCGCTCGTGGCGATGTTTCCGTCTGGAAACATCACGCGCTAGTTTTGCGTCACCGGGCAGTTGGTCGGGCGCTGGCTTGCCGACGTGTTGCACGGATCATCGGCGGCGCTGCCGGCAAAGCCCAGGACTTCGACCGAAATCCGCGAGCGGTCATCGCCGCCGCGGCCCGATGACGGGTTGACTGCGGCCGCGGCTTGCGACGCTGCCGCCGATGCGGCGTTGGCGCTGGCGGCGGCACCGGTATCGACGGTGGTGCCGGCAATATTGCCGAACGCGGTTCCGCCAACCTTGAAGTTGTCGGCATTGGCGACACGGGCGGCGGCGACAAAGACGTTGCCGCTGGCGCGCACGCCGGCGTCACCGGCATCGACGGTGCCGACCGGCGCCACCAGCGTCACATCGGGGGCCTTGTCGCTATCGGCCGGCTGGAAGGCGGCGATGCCGGCGCCGGAGACGGTTCCGGCCTGGTCGAGCGCGCCAAAGCCGTTGGGATCGAAGCGCACGACGACAGGCGGGTTGTTCGCCGATGTCTTGACGCCTTGCCCGGCGTTGAGATCGCCATTCGACGACCAAAGCGTGATATCGCCGCCGGCAAGGGTGAACAACCGGCTCTGGTTGAGCAGGAAGTCGCCATCGGTGAAGCCGCGGACGCTGCCGCCGCGCAGGGTCAGGACGCCTTCGAACCCGGTCGGGATTGCGACGATTCGTGCCGCCAAAACAGTATCGGCGGCCGAACGCCGTGTGCCGCGGAACAGGTTGAACGGATCCTGGACGTTGGCGCCGCGACGGCTGGCCTGCATCGAGGTCGCGACGATCGAGCCGCCAAGGACACGGCCGCCCGGCCCGAGGATGGTGATGTCGCCGCCGCGCTGGGTTTCAAGCGTCGCGAGGCGCAGGTCGAGGTTGCCGGTCGAGACCCTTGTGCCGCCGTTGACGGCACCGCTGAGATCATTGGCGGTATAGCCGCTGGCGCCCGGAAAGAGCTTGTCGACGGCGCGATAGCCGCGGATGAACTGTTGCGACGATGCGCCGTCGGGGCGCGACGGCGCCGCGAGCTCGTTGAAATAGACGCGATCGAGCAGGAACTGGCGCTGGGTCAACTGCGGCAGAGCCGTCAGCTGGGCATAGGCCCGCGTGATGTCGGTGCTGGTCAGGCGATATTTTGCCATGAGCACCGTCGGGGCATTTTGCGCCAGCCAGCCGAGCAGCGTGCTGCCGCTGATCGTCACCCGTTGGGTGGAGGGCGCAGCGGTCGCCGCACCGCCGGTCAACAGTAGCGGCGCCGCGGCGATGCTGCGATCGATGGCGACGGCCGGGCTGCTGATGCCGCCGCCGATCGGCAGATAGGGCAGATCGGCGAGGAACTGCGTGCGGATCGACGCATCGAGACCGGCAAGCAACGGCAGAACTTCCGAAGGTGCAAGGCTGATCGGCGCGCCAAAGGCCGCGGTGATCGCATCCGGCTGGTTTTCGACCAGCCAGCCGACAAGCGCTGTGTCGTAGATCGGCTTGGCGCGGTTCGGTGCGCGATTGCCGTTCGAATCGATCGCCTGGACGAACAGGTCGCCATCGAGCGCGGCAACATTCGCCGGGTCGATATAGGCGACACGCAGCGCATCGTAATTGGCGCCGTTGCCGACCCCGAATTGCGCGTAAAGCTTGGCGCCGACCGGCTGCAGCCACGGGTTATAATCATTGCCGACGGTCAGGATGCCGCCGCCATAAGTGATGTTGCGGCCGGCGCCATCGCGGACGATCGCCGAATTGAAGAACGGGCCAAGGTCGCGTCCTGCCTCGACGAACAGCGCGCCGGGCCCACCGAGGACGAAGTTGTTGCCCTGCAGGACCGGCAGGTTGGCGCTGCCGCTGCCGGTCTGCGTCGCCAGTACGCGCGACGATGCGACGATATCGCCGCCGGCGGTGATCCGCGTCACGTCGCTGGCGGTGATGTTCTGGCCGACGAAGACCATGTCGACGATATCGCCGCCAGCGGTAATCCGCGCCTGCTTGGGGACCAACAGGGTTAGCTGGTTGATGTCGCCATCGGCAAGGATGCGGACCGGCTCGGCATCGCCGGCGTGGGTGGTGCGCTCGTTATGGAGGCGGCGGCGTTCCGCGTCGCTGGTGTTCGGCAGGATCACCGGGACGCCGAAGCGCCGCGTGTTGGGGTTGATGCTGTCGATATCGAGGAGCAGCGCCGGCGTCAGCGCCGACAGCGGGCCCGGGGTTAACGACGGGTCGCCATCGTCCATCACCAGCGTCACCTGCGCGAGGTCGCCGCCGGCGAACAGCCGCAACTGGCCCACCGGACTGGGCACGAGGACGATCGGCGTGCGCCGCGCACCGGCGGCGAGCAGCGACGTGGCGGAAAGATCGATATCGCCGAACAGGGCGCTGACCTGCAACGAGCCGGGCAGCAGCGCGCCGAGCAGGCTGGAAGCGGCGTCATTGGTATGGCTGAACTGCGACCGGATGTCCTTGCCGGTGTTGGCGAACAACGCATCGCCGTTGGTCAGCACCGAGACCCCGGCGGTGCGCGCGTAAAAGCCCTCGCCGTCGGTCGAGGCGATGCCGCCGATGGTCACCGACTTGATGGCGCTGATGCTGGCGGTGGCGTCGGCGACACGGACGCGCAGCAGATTTTGTTCGAGCGCCGCGATCGGCGACGTAGCGGTTCCCGACAGCCGCAGCGTTCCGGCGCTGGTGATGGCACCGCCGGCAGCTATGGTCAGCATCCCCGAAGCGACATCGGCTTGCGATCCAAGCACGTCACGACCCGCGCGGACGTCAACATTGCCGCCGCCATAACTTATCAGCGTCAACGCCGCCGGTGTCGTCGTGTCGGTAACTTGCCCCGTGGTGATGCTGGTGTCCGATACGACCGTCAGTTCCGAGACGTTCCGCGCCGCATCGACACGCACCGAGCCACCCCCGAGCGCGCCGATACCGGTCGAGAATAGCTGGGCATTGATGCGGATATTGGTGATCGGGACAAAGCGCTGCTGCGCGTCCGGCGCGCTGATCGAACGCCACAATTGCGTGTCGGTCCCGGCATTGCCAAAGGGCGTCGCGCTGCCCGATGCCTTGCCGCGAAAGGCTTCGCTCCAGGCGTCGCGCCGCGCGACGACATCACGGCCCGAGGCGATGCGGATATCACCGCCGCCGCTGGCATAGACCGGTTCGCCGTTGAGGACGCCCTGGAGGTTCGGCTGGTAATTGGTCGAGGTCGCCAAAGCCGCGCCGAACGTCGGATCGATCGCAAGCATCCGACCGCTGGCAGCGTCGATCGCGCGCTGTTGCGACGGGTCCGCGACCGGATCGACCG
>JANNJH010000045.1:0-1463 GCA_031405775.1 Sphingomonadales bacterium
GCCAAAGGTTCCGATGCGCAAGCCACATGCCCCGACATCCCGCTCCAATCAAAGGACTTAGGACCGGAGCAACTTGGCTTCCACGCCACGCTGTGGCGCCGGTGTTATGCGCTTAAACAGCGACGTGGAGATCGTCTCCGAGAAGGCTCCGACGTCGATGCGCAAGGTCGGGACATTGGTCGCATAGCGGAACACCAGATCATCGGCGGGCACAGCTGCGCGGAACATGTCCTTGAGATTGCCGGCGATGGTGACTTCGGCGACGGGCACCGTCAGTTCGCCATTCTCGATGAGAAAACCGCTCGCGCCGCGGCTGTAATCGCCGGTCAGCCCGTTGACCCCCATGCCGATCATTTCGGTGACATAGAGCCCGTATTTGATCGAGCCGATCATGTCGGCGCGGCTGGTGCTGCCCGCCGCCATGTGGAGGTTGCTGGTGCCCGCGCCCGGCGGCCCCGAAACACCGCGCGCGGCATGGCCGGTCGGCGCGAGGCCAAGCTGGCGCGCCGCCGCCGAATCCATCAACCAGCCGGTCAGCACACCGTCTTCGATGATCACACGCTCGGCGGTCGCCAGCCCTTCGCCGTCGAACGGCTTCGAACGCAGCCCGCGCCGCCGGTGCGGCACATCGATGATATTGACGCCGCGCGAAAACACCTGCGTGCCGAGCGCATCGAGCAGAAAGCTGGTCTTGCGGGTGATGGCGCCGCCGGTAATCGCGCCGATCAGCGCCGACAACATGCCGCCGCCGACGCGCGGGTCGAACACCACCGGTAGCGACTGGGTGTCGAGCTTGATCGGGTTCAGCCGCCGCACCGCGCGTGTGCCGGCACGCAGCCCGATGCTTTCGGGGGTTTCGAGATCGGTCGCATAGCGGCTGCTGTGATAGGCATAGTCGCGCTGCATGGCGCTGCCTTCGCCGGCAATGACGCTGGCGGAAACGCCGTAGCTGCTGCCGTGATAGCCGCGCGCAAAACCGCCCGATGTGGCGAGCGCCATCACCGCGCGTCCCGAACTTGCCGAGCCGCCCTCGCTGTTGGTGACGCCGGCGACGGCGCGCGCCGCATCCTCGGCTTCGAGCGCCATGTCCTTGAGTTTTTCGGCCGAAATCTCGCCGCCGCCGTCGTCGATATCGAGGTCGCGTGGGCTTTCGCGCATGAGCAGCGCTTCGGCGGCCAGCCCGGCGAATTCGTCTTCGGGCGCTTCGCGCGCCATCGCGACGGCGCGCTCGACAGCGGCCTGCAACGCCGCAACCGACAGGTCCGAACTCGACACGCTCGCTGAACGCTGCCCGACAAACACCCGCAGCCCGATTTCCTCGCCTTCGGAGCGACCGATATCCTCGAGCACCCCCATGCGCACGCCGATGCCCGTCGCGCCGTCGCCAACATAGATCGCGTCGGCGCTGTCGGCGCCGAGCCGCCTCGCGGCACTGAGCGAATGGGTCAGGCGATCGAGCGCCG
>JANNJH010000046.1:0-5321 GCA_031405775.1 Sphingomonadales bacterium
CAAGGCTGTGACGCCGGCACGCCGCAATTGCCGCGCCTGGCGTTCGAGCACACAAATACCACCGGCAACCAGCAAAGCCGGCGTCTCAACTGGCGGAAAAAGAAGGCCGACGGTTCGCATCATATCCTATCGGCAACGCGCAAGCCTCATAGGGCGAGGCGATAGTGGTTGCCAAGGCTGGACTGTCAGAATTCGCGAAACAATCCAGCTTTGGTCCGCTGCCGCTTCCAAGCGCGCGCAAAAGTCGCTAGCGCGGAGGCGTGAATATTTTGACGACAAGTTCGGCACGGCCCGCCGTGATCGAGGATCCCAGCAACCTGTGGTTTGTCCACCCGATTGCCGAACGGCTGCTGCCGTCGGCATTGCGGCTTGGCGTCCATCCCAACACAATTTCCTTCGCCGGCATGGGCTGCGGGGCGCTGGCGGGCTGGTGTTATTGGCATTGGCAACAACCGCTGTTCGTCATCGCCGGTTTCCTGCTGATGACGGCGTGGCACGTCCTCGACGGGCTCGACGGCAAGGTGGCGCGCGCCAGCGGCAAGGCCAGCCCGCTCGGCCGCCTCATCGACGGTGTCTGCGACTATCTGGCGTTCATCTTCGTGCTCGTGCCGATCGTCTTGTCGTTCGCCGATTGGAAAACGACGCTGGCGCTGGCGCTGGTTTCGGGCGCGCTGCACGCTGTCCAGTCGGCCTGGTATGAAGGCGAGCGCGAAGCCTGGAAGCGTCGCGCCCGCGGCAGTTTTCACACCGAAAAACCGGCGCCGTCGGGCCTTGGCATCGAACGCGGTTATAATTGGGTCGAGCAAAAGCTTGGCAGCCACGCCCGTGCCATTGATAAGATGCTGGCGGCGCACCCGCACCGGGTTGAGGATTATCTGGCCGCGACGGCGCCGCTGGTGCGCGGATTGTCGATATTATCGGCCAATAATCGCACCATCGTCATCGCGCTTGCTTGCCTCGCCGGCGATCCGCGGTTCTACTGGTATTGGGAGATCATCGGGCTGAGTCTGATTGCGCTGGCGATGGCGTGGCGTTTGCGCCGGCGCGAAGCCGATCTTGTCGCGACAGGCGCCGGCACGACGACGATCGCTGAGCATTCGCATCGGATCGCGGGATGAACGACCCCACCATGTTCGACGACAGCCAGGATTTGCCGCCGCAGCGCACATGGCCGCTGGTCGCGGCGCTGCTGGCCAGCCTGGTGTGGCTGATGCTCGGCGTGCTGGCCTTCACCCCTGCCCTGCCAGGCGTCGCGTCGCCGGGCATTTCCGAACGGTTGCAGACGATCGCCACGGCGGCACAAACGATGCTTTTTCTGTCGGCGCCGCTGGCATTGGTCTGGCTGATTGCCCTGCAACTTCGCGACCGCTCGGGCGCCCGCGCCGCGCGCACCGCGCTGATGGCGCAGCACGCCGACTTTACCGATCGCAAGCTCGAACAGGGCGCCACCGCGCTGACCAGCCTCGAAGACCGGCTGACGATGCTGGCATCGCGGATCGAAGCGATCGCCGCGCCGGTCGACGTCCAGCACGCGGCGCTGACCGCTGCCGCGCTCCGGCTCGAAACCACCGGCGCACAACTGCGCTCGGTCAACAGCCAGATCGACGCCGCAACCGTCACGCTCGGCGCCGCCACGCCGGCCGCCATCGCCCAGGCCGAAAACCTCGTGGCGCTGCTCGGCACCGCCGCCGCCGATCTCCAGCAACGCCTCGCCGAAACCGAAACCCTGCTCGCCGGCCTGCATGCCAGCGCCCAGGATGCGCAGGCGCAGGCGCAGGCGGCGGCAACGCACACCGCCGAACATATCGAATCGATCCGCGTCGCCGCGGCGCGCGCCGAAACCGCGATCAGCGCGCCGCTGGCGCAGCTTGTCGAGGGAGTCGACGCCGCCTTTGTCCGCACCAATGCTGCCATGGATGCGACCCGCGACGGCGTCCATGCCCAGACCAGCGCCCTGCTCGCCAGCGTCGACCAGGCGCGCGTCACCCTCGATCACATCGGCGGCGAGGCGGCGCGGCAGGTCAATGCCAGCCTCGAAACGCTGCTCGGCACCGCCGCAACGCTGGGCACCGAGATCGACACCCAGACCGGGCGCGCCAACGCCCTGATCGAGGAGGTTTCGCGCGGCTTCACCATCCTCGATGCCAAGCTGGGCAATTCGGCCGCCACCAGCAACACCACGCTCGACGCCATCTCGACTCGGATGAACGAAGCGCGCGACGCGATCTTCCGGCTGGGTGAGCCGATCGCCGCCACCGAATCGGCGCTCGCCACGGTCGAAACGCGGCTCGGATCGCTTGGGCTTGCCGCCGATGAAACCTTGGGCGCGCTCGGCACGGCGCTGCCGGCGGCGCTGCCGCAGCTCGACGACATGGCGATGCGGCTGTCGGACCTGCACGACCGCGCCGACGAGCTGTCGCTGCCGTTGCGGACCGGCGGCAACAGCATCGCCGAGGCGCAAGGCCAGCTCGATCGCGCCCGCGAAGCGCTGGAAGGCTCGGCGGCGCAGCTCGCCCTCGAACTCAATACCGCGCGCGACGCATTGTCGGAGATCGACACGATGACCGGCAGCGCCTCGCTGGCGGCATCGTCGCAGCTGATCGAAGTCTTTGGTCGGGTCCGCGACATCGCCAACCAGACCGCCGGCACCATGCGCGAGACGCTGTCGAACGTCGTCGCCGAAGCCGAAGCCGCGCTCGACCAGGCCGGCAGCAGCCGCGCCGAACTGGCCTTTGGCGCGCCGATCCGCGCCAAGTTGGCCGAGGTCGAAACCATGCACGATCGCGCTGCCGCCGCCGGCCAGGCCGCCGCCGAACGCATCACCAAGCGGCTGCTGGCGCTGACGGAAACCGTCGCCGGCGTCGAAGCGCGCATCGACGAAGCCGATACAAAGTTCGAAGTCCGCGCCCGCAACACGCTGGCCAAGCGTTCGAGCGCGCTGATCGATTCGATGCAGGCCGCCGCGATCGACATCGCCGGGCTGCTGTCGTTCCAGATCGAGGATACCGCCTGGGATTCCTACCTTCAAGGCGACAAGAGCATCTTCACGCGCCGGATCGTCGACCAGCTCGACGGCCACGGCACCCGCGCCATCGCCCGGCATTTCGAACACGACCCCGAATTCCGCGGCCAGGCGACGCGCTATATCGACGAATTCGAAACGCTGATCGGCCATGTCCTGCCCGATCGCGAGGGGCATTCGCTGGCGGTGACGCTGTTGTCGTCGAACATCGGCCGGCTGTATGTCGCGCTGGCGCAGGCGGTCAGCCGCTTTTCCTGACCGCGATCACGCCCGCGACAGGGGCCGCTGTCAACGCCCGCGATAGGGGCCGCTGTCCTGCCAGCCCGGGATATCGTCAAGTGTGACCCATTCGCCGACGAAATTGGCGTAAAACAGCGCGAACAGCGTCATCGAGATGATCGTTGTCCACAGCAACTTCTTGCCGAGCATCGGGTTGGCGGGCGCTGAATCTGCCTCCCCGCGTACCGGCTCGCCGCCTTCTTCACGCGTCGTGCGCACGCCGAACGGCAGCACCGCGAACAGAGTCAACGACCAGAACAGCAGATAGATGGCGAGGGCGGAGACAAAGCTCATCGGATAAGGCCTTTCTGCTCCCCTCCCTTTCAAGGGAGGGGTCGGGGGTGGGTGAGTCCGCCGACGTCAGACGCCAACTTCGCAGCACTCACCCACCCCCAGCCCCTCCCTTGAAAGGGAGGGGCGTTTTTTACAGCCGCACGACCTGCACATCGGTCACCGGCTTCTTCCCCGTCCATTCGCGCGCCACGCGGCGCACGGCGACCCGGATCGATTCGGCGTATTTGGCTTCCTGCCTGGGATCGCCCTTCTTCGCCGCATTGCTGGCGGCTTCGGCGCATTCGGCGAGGAAACCATCCTTGTCTTCCTCGACCGGAACCCCCTGCGCGGTGATCGCCGGAGTCGCCGCCAGCTTGCCGTCGCGATTGAGCACGATCATCGCGCCCATATGGCCGTTCATCATCAGGCGGCGACGCTCGACGATGGTGACACCATCGGCGGGCAGGATGACATCGCCATCGAGCACCAGGCGCCCGGCCTTTTCATGGCTGATCAGCCTGGGGCCATCGGGGGCGAGGCGAATGGCGCTGCCGTTGATCGGCACCATGGCCTTCTTGACGCCATTTTCCAGCGCCAGCGCCGCATGGGCTTCCATGTGGCGGCGCTCGCCGTGCACCGGGATCGCCATTTCGGGGCGAATCCATTCGTACATGGCTTCAAGCTCGGGCCGACCCGGATGCCCGGAGACGTGGACATGCGCCTGTTTCTCGGTGATGACCTCGATGCCGCGCGTCGCCAGCGCGTTTTGCACCCGGCCGATGGCCAGCTCGTTGCCGGGGATCTGCTTTGACGAATAGACGACGACGTCGCCCTTTTCGAGCTTGAGAACCGGGTGCGAACCGTTGGCGATACGGCTGAGCGCGGCTTGCGCCTCGCCTTGGGCGCCGGTGCACAGGATCAACAGCTTCGACGGATCGGTGTTGGCGGCTGCCTCCCACGACAGCGTCGGCGGCATGTCCTTGAGATACCCCGTCGCCTTGGCAACTTGGGTGATGCGCTCCATCGAACGCCCCGCCAGCACGAGGTGGCGGCCGCTTTCCTTGGCAACCCAACCCAGGGTTGCCAGACGCGCCGCGTTCGACGCGAAGGTGGTGACGACGACGCGGCCCGTCTTGCGGGCCTTGACGACCTTCAACAGGCCTTCGCGGACATCGGTTTCGCTCCCCGATGCTTCATTGTTGAAGACGTTGGTCGAATCGCCGACCATGGCGAGGATGCCGCTGTCGCCGATGGCGGTCAGTTCGGCGGCGCTGGCGGGGGTGCCGAGCAGCGGGCCGTCATCGAGCTTCCAGTCGCCGGTGTGGAAAATCCGGCCATAGGGCGTATCGATGACCAGCGCATTGCCTTCGGGAATCGAATGCGCCAACGCGACATAGCGAAAGCCGAAATCGCCGAGCTGCAACGTCCCGCCCATCGGAATGATGTTGAGCTTGACCTCCTTGGTCAGGCCTTCTTCTTCGAGTTTCTTGGCGATGAGGCCGGCGGTGAACGGCGTTGCGTACAGCGGCACGCCGAGTTCATTGGCGAGATAGGGGATGGCGCCGATATGGTCTTCATGGCCGTGGGTCAGCACGACACCAAGAAGATCGGCGGCGCGCTCCTCGATGAAGCTGAGGTCGGGGAGGACAAGATCGACCCCGGGATAGCTCGGGTCGGCAAAGGTCATGCCGAGGTCGACCATCACCCATTTGCCGTTGCAGCCATAGAGATTGACGTTCATGCCGAT
>JANNJH010000047.1:0-1221 GCA_031405775.1 Sphingomonadales bacterium
GCTTTCGTGACGCGCCGCCGCCATGTGCATGGTCAGCACCGCCTGCGGCATCATATTATCGAGTTCGAGCGTTTCGATCAAATCGGTATTGAACACCAATGACCGGTCCTGGATGCCAATGTCGGCCATGCGCTTGCTGACGGCGTCGATCTTCTCGACACCTTCGGCGAGGATTTCCGAGGTGCGGAACACCGCGGCGTTCGACTGCATGGTCTTTTGCATCGCCAGCCGGATATCCGACGTCGACGACGGCCCCTTCGAATGGCGAAAGCCATCGAGCCGCCCGAGCGCGAAATCGGCCGAATCGCTGGGCAGCGGCGGGTGCGCGGTGCCGGGCTTCAACGTCTCGGCGATGCGGTGCGCCGTGGCGCGGCCAAAGACCACCAGATCGATCAGGCTGTTCGAACCAAGGCGATTGGCGCCATGCACCGAAACGCACGCCGCCTCGCCGACGGCGAACAGGCCCTGGACGATATGATCGGGGTTGCCATCCTTCAAGGTCACGACTTCGCCGTGATAGTTCGTCGGGATGCCGCCCATGTTGTAATGCACCGTCGGCACCACCGGGATCGGTTCGCGCGCCACATCGACGGCGGCGAAGATCTTGGCGGTTTCCGAAATGCCCGGCAGGCGTTCATGCAAAACCGCCGGATCGATATGGTTGAGGTTGAGGAAGATATGGTCGCCTTCCTTGCCGACGCCGCGGCCTTCGCGGATTTCCATCGCCATCGAGCGGCTGACGACATCGCGCGACGCCAGATCCTTGGCGCTCGGCGCATAGCGTTCCATGAAACGCTCGCCCTGCGAATTGGTCAGATAACCGCCCTCGCCGCGCGCGCCTTCGGTGATGAGAACGCCGACGCCATAGATGCCGGTCGGGTGGAATTGCACGAATTCCATGTCCTGCATCGGCACGCCGGCGCGGATCGCCATGCCGCCGCCATCACCCGTCGAGGTGTGCGCCGACGTCGCCGAGAAATAGCAACGGCCATAACCGCCGGTCGCCAACACGGTCTTGTGGCTGCGGAAACGGTGGATCGAGCCATCGTCCATGTTGATGGCGATGACGCCCCGACATTCACCATCGACCATGATCAAATCGATGGCGAAATATTCGATATAAAAGTCCGTCGCGTGCTTTAGGCTCTGTTGGTACAGCGCGTGCAACATCGCGTGGCCGGTACGATCCGCCGCCGCGCACGTCCGCTGCGCCGGTGGCCC
>JANNJH010000048.1:0-7709 GCA_031405775.1 Sphingomonadales bacterium
ATCGGCAATGTCGTCGAAGGCAACATGATGGGCATCACCGATTTCGGCAACTCGCTGACGCCGTGGAATATCGGCACCGTCATCGAGGGCAACCATGTCAAGGTCTCCCACTACCATGGCATTACGGTGAGCATGACCAGCGGCGCCATCGTCCGCAACAATATCATCGATTCGGGACTGCGCCCCGGCCGGACGATGCGGGCAGCGCTGCGCATCCTGCCCGACACGCTGGCTTGCGGAAACACGGTCGCCGACTTCCCAACCGGAACGGGCACGATGGCCTGCTGAACCGGTCAGGATCGGCGACGTCATCGCGCCGGCAGATGCGGCTCGGCGGTGGCCTCGATGGCTTCCATCGCCGCGTCGCTCAGCCCGAAATGATGGCCGACTTCATGGACGAGCACATGGGTGACGATCGCCGCAAGGCTGTCATCGGTCTGGCACCATTCATCAAGCATCGGCCGGCGATAGAGGAAGATCATGTCGGGGAGCGCGCCGCTCGGCTCATCGCCCTTCATCCCGACGTGACGGCCTTGATAAAGCCCGAGAATATCCCATTCGCTCGCAAGCTCCATCTCGGCGATCACCTCGGCATCGGGGAAATCCTCGACGCGCAAAAGCACCGTGGCGAGATGATCGCGGAACAATTCGGGAAGCCGCTCGATAGCGGCCTGGGCCAGCACCTCGATATCGGCAAGGCTGGGCGCAAGAGTTTGACGCAGGTCCATCGTCGCGGGATAGGACAGGCAACGCGCAATTGCGAGGATCGAAAATGACCCACCAACTCGATGCCGCCGAAATCACCGCCGCCCTGCCGACCGTCCCGGGCTGGGCGCGCAACGGCAACGGCATCGAACGCAGCTATCGCTTCAATGATTTCGTTGCGGCCTTCGCCTTCATGACACGTGTCGCGCTGCTGGCGGAAAAGGCCGATCACCACCCCGAATGGTCGAATATTTACAACAGGGTGGACGTGCGCCTGACGACGCACGATGCCGGCGGGCTCAGCCACAAGGACTTCGCCCTCGCCCGCGCCATCGACGCCTGAGGTTCAGCTATTGCCTTCGGTCGGTGCGCCGGGGCCGTTCTTTTTCATCGATTCGATGGCGTTCACCGCCGATGCCTTCGACGAATAGCCCTCGGTCGAAGACGCCGCCAGGACGGACAGGCTCAGTTCGGGCTCTCGGGCAAACTCGCCACCCGCGCATCGCGCGCCACCTGGGCTTCGCGCACCGCCAAATAGATCGTCGTCGCCAGGATGACGGCACCACCAACGATGGTCAGCGCATCCATCCGCTCCCCGAACAACAATATCCCCGCCGCGGCGATCAGCCCGAAGCGCACAAAGTCATAGGGCATGATCGCCGATGCTTCCGCGAGCGCGAACGCCCGGCTCAGCGACAATTGCCCGATCGCCGCCGCGGTGCCGATCATCCCGAGCAACGGCCAGACGTCGCGCGGCGGCCAGGTCCAGACAAAGCTGGCGACGAACAGGCTGGGGATCGTCGTCAGGATGAACGTCCACGCCGCCACCGCGCGGCTGTCGTCGACTGCCACCAGTTCCCGGATGGCAATGATCGAAAACGCCGTCGCGACCGCCGACACCATCGCCGCGATCACGCCCGGTGACATCGGCAGGGCGCCGGGACGCACCACGATCAGCATGCCGATAAAGCCGACGAGCAGCGCCGCCACCCGCCGCGCCCGGATCCGCTCGCCCAGCAACAGCACGGCACCCACGGTCGCGAACAGCGGCGCTGTATAATTGATGCTCAGCGCTGTCGCCAGCGGCGCATGGGCAACCGCGTAAAAGGTCCCCATGGTGGCGATGATGCCCGAGGTGGCCCGCCGCAGATGCGTGCGAAAACGATCGAGCCGGAGCAACCCCGGCGTCGTCAGCAGCATCGGCAGCAGCACCAGCATCCCGATGAAGTAGCGAAAGAACACGATCTCGAAGGCGTGCACCTGCCGCGAGGCATAGCGGATCATCACCCACATCGACGCAAAGGCGATGCACGACACGATCATCCACAGCGCGCCGCGGGAATTGGAGGAGAGTCGGGCCACAAAACCGGGTTAGCGGTGTGGCGGCAAAGAAGGAAGGGGGCCTCCGGCGGCTGGGGCCTTGGCCCCAGACCCCGATCAGGCCCGAGCTCAGAGGCGTTTTACGCGTCCAGAAGCCGCGTCAGATGTGCCACATCGGCATCGATCTCGCGATCGCTGGCGCGCAGCTCGTCGATGCGCTTGACCGCATGCATCACGGTCGTGTGGTCACGGCCACCAAAGCGCCGGCCGATTTCCGGCAAGGATCGCGGTGTCAGCTTCTTGGCCAAATACATCGCCACCTGACGCGGCCGTGCGACTTCGCGGGCGCGGCGTGCCGAAAGCATATCCGACAGCTTGAGCCGATAATATTCGGCAACCTTGCGCTGGATCTCGTCGATTGTCAGCTTTTTTTCGTGCGCACGCAGCAAATCGGCGAGCGTTTCGCGGGTGAAATCGAGCGTCACCGGCTGGTTGACCAACGCCGCATAGGCGACGACGCGATTGAGCGCGCCTTCGAGTTCGCGAACATTGGCGGTGATCCGGCGCGCCAGGAATTCGATGACTTCGGCCGGCACCGCGACGTTCTGGCTCATCCCCGCCAGCTTGGCATGGAGGATGTTGAGCCGCAGTTCATAATCGGCCGGGTTGATGTCGGCGACGAGCCCCCACGCCATGCGGCTGAGGATGCGTTCCTGGATGCCCTCGAGGTTCTGCGGGCTGCGGTCGGCGGTAATCACCAGACGCTTACCCGCGCTGATGATCTCGTTCATTGTGTGGAAGAATTCTTCCTGCGTCGATTCCTTGCCGGCAATGAACTGAACGTCGTCGATCATCAGCAGATCGACCGAGCGCAGCCGTTGCTTGAAGGCGATGGTGTCCTTGGCGCGCAGCGCCGCCAGGAATTCCACCATGAATTTTTCGGCCGACATATAGGCGACCTTGGCGCCCGGCTCGCGCGCCAGCAGCGCGTTGCCGATGGCGTGCATCAAATGGGTCTTGCCAAGGCCGGTAGTGCCATGAAGGAACAGCGGGTTGAAACCCACGGGTCCCGGTTCGGCGACGGCCTGCGCCGCGTTGTAGGCGAGCTCGTTCGACTTGCCGACAATGAAATTGTCGAAATTGTAACGGCTTTCGACCAGCAGGCTGATCGATTGCGGCACGGCGGCGACCACCGTCATCGCCGGCGCCGCGGTGGCCGTGCTCATCCCGGCGCGCACGCTGACCGTCACGTGCCGGGTGCCCGGCCGCTGCGCTGCCCAATGCTGGCGCAACTTGTCGGCGAAATGCCCGGCGACCCAATCCGCAAGGAAAGCCGACGGCGCGGCCAGCGTCACGCGATCGCCATTGCCTTCGACCAGCGCCAGCGGCGCCAGCCAGGTTTCGAAATTTCGCTCCCCCGATTCGGCGCGCATCGCGGCGCGGACTCGCGCCCATGCCCCGATATCACCATCGTCGCCAACGCTTGCCCCGCGCCCGGATACCGGTGCCCAACCGCCAGCGCGATGCGCCGCGATCAAAGGCTGATGCGCTACCGAGCTCGCCGTTGATGACACGAATCATTGCCTCCCCATCGTATGAAGCTATTCCGCTCCCTTGCTTGGGAACGAGCTGAAAAAAACAAACACAACAGCCGCGTGGCTGATCGACATCACGGCCCCCGGGAGAGCCGTTTCGCCAACGCCGCCATGTTCGGATACCCGATGACCCTTGTTTGCCGCAAAAGCCACTCCCCTCATGCGGCAAGCACCGCAAACTGGGTCAACAAGATTTTCGATCGAACCGAAGGACGCCGCAAGGCTGCCGGTAGCGCGAAACCGAGGTTCAAAATAGGCAGCCGTGGACGCCGCTAGCAAGCGTCAGAATGTTCGATTAACTGAAATAATTGCGTTGACACGGCGTTCGGCCAATTCGGTTTCGCGGCTGCACAACGCTCTGTTTTTCCGTGACAAACTCGTGACGGCTCGAAAATTGATACGGAAAAATACGTATCAACAAACTGATTTACAATGACTTTTTTTGCGGCCCGGCGCGAGCGATTCGCAACGGTCGACATCGGACAGGCCAGCCGATGTGGCGCTCCGCCACGCCGACGCCGCTGATTATCGACGTGGGGGCGCAAAAAGCCTCAAAATAAACGCCATGTGCAGCCGAATCGGTTGTCGCGAACGCTCGGCCGAACAACCGATTCAACCCGTGTCACCAACAACGCAAAAAGCGCGAGGTTGCCCCCGCGCCGAATTGCTTCAATTTTTGTTTGGATCGACGCCGGCGCTCAGGCCGGGGCGAGCGCCTTGGCACGCTTGGCCAGACGCGAGATCTTGCGGGCGACGGTGTTCTTGTGAAGCACGCCCTTCGATACGCCGCGCATCATTTCCGGCTGAGCAGCCTGCAGCGCAGCAGCGGCGGCGACGGCGTCACCACCGGTGATGCTCGCTTCGACCCTCTTGACGAAGGTGCGGATGCGGCTGACGCGCGCCTTGTTGATCTCGGCGCGGCGATTGTTGCGGCGGATGCGCTTTTCAGCCTGGGGCGTATTGGCCATGGTCGTCCTTGAACTCTTGTCGATTGATGTGCCGGTTTCCCGGTTCATGACCGGTAACAGCGCGAAACGAGCCCGCGCCGGAAGTGGAGCCGCATAGGCGTCTCCGGGCAAAGGGTCAAGTTCAACGCTGGCAAGTCGCGCAAAAGAAGCTCGATCGCCCCGACTGCACGATCCGTTCGACGGGCCGCGCACAACTGGGGCAATCCTTGCCCTCCTGCCCGTAAACCTGAAAGCCCTTCTGGAAATAGCCCAGCGTGCCATCGGGTGCGGCATGATCGCGCAGCGACGATCCGCCTGCCGCAATGGCTTCCTCCAGGACGTCGCGGATCGCTTCGATCAAGGGTCCGAATCGCTTTGCCGCCACCGTACCCCCGGCCCGCGCCGGATGGATGCCCGAGCGAAACAGCGCTTCGCAAACATAGATATTGCCCAGCCCGGCGACGATCCGCTGGTCGAGGAGCAGCGCCTTGGCCGGCGCCACCCGGTCCTTGAAGGCCCGCGCCAACACCTGTGCGCCGAAATCAGGCCCCAGCGGCTCCGGCCCGATCCCGGCCAGCAATGGGTGCGCATCCGCATCCGCCGTCGTCACCAGGTCGAGCGATCCGAAGCGACGGGCATCGTTGAATGCGACGCGGCGGCCGTCATCGCATTCAAAGACGACATGGTCGTGCTTGCCGATCTCGGACGGATCGAGCCGCATTCGACCCGACATCCCCAGGTGCAGGATCATCGTGTCACCGCGATCGGTATCGACGAGGCCATATTTCGCCCGGCGCCGGCAAGCGATCACCGTCGCCCCCGTCAGCCGCTGTCCCAGCCCGTCGGGAAACGGTCGCCGCAAATCGGCGCGGTTCAACGTGATGCGGGAAAAGCGCTGCCCGACCCAGACCGGCGCCAGCCCCCGCATGACGGTTTCGACCTCGGGAAGCTCAGGCATCGAAAAAACGATTCATCCGTGCGACATATGGCGTGTTTGCCGTGTCGCCAAGCCTCGCCTAAAGCAGCCGCCAAGAAGGAGTCAGCCAGATCGTGACCGACCAGACCGTCAGCTTCGGCTATGAAGACGTGCCGCCGGAGGAAAAGACCCGCCGCGTCGGCGAGGTCTTCGCCTCGGTGGCCAAGCGCTACGACATCATGAACGATCTGATGTCGGCGGGGATGCACCGGCTGTGGAAGGATGATTTCGTCCGCGCCCTCAAGCCGCAACCCGGCGAGCGCATCCTCGACATGGCCGGCGGCACCGGCGACATCGCCTTCCGCATCGCCAAATCGGGCGCCAGCGTCACTGTCGCCGATATCAACCCCGCGATGCTCGAAGTCGGGATGGAGCGCGCCGCGAAAAAGGCCGTGACGACGATGGTCTGGCGCGAGGAGAACGCCGAAAAGCTGAGCTTTGCCGATCGCAGCTTCGACGCCTACACTATCGCTTTCGGCATCCGCAACGTCACGGACATCCCGGCGGCGCTGAACGAAGCCCATCGCGTGCTGGCGTTCGGCGGGCGTTTCTTCTGTCTCGAATTCTCCACCACCGAATGGCCGGGCTTTGGCGCTGTCTATGACGCCTATTCGGAAAAAATCGTGCCGCGCATCGGCAAGGCGGTGGCCAATGACGCGGAAAGCTATCGCTATCTCGTCGAATCGATCCGCCGTTTCCCCAGGATGCCGGATTTCGCAAAGCTGATCGCCGCTGCCGGTTTTGCCCGGGTGAAATACCGTCCGATCCTGGGCGGGCTGGTCGCTATGCACAGCGGATGGAAGCTCTGACCGCCGCATGACCGCCACCATCGTCCACTTGTCGCGGCTGCTCGTCTGGGGCCGCTGCCTTGCCCGCCACGGCGCGCTGCGGCCGTTCGAGGGCCACCGGGTGCCGCGCGCCCTGCGCCTCATCGCCCGTATCGCCCGCATCGGCACCGGCGCCCCCGTCAAGCCCGATTTTGCCGCCGGCCTTGGTGCCGTTGGTCCCGCCGCCATCAAGCTCGGCCAGGCGCTCGCCACGCGGCCTGACCTTATCGGCCTCGAAGCCGCGATGGACCTCATCCGGCTGCAGGATTCGCTGCCGCCGCTGCCGTTCAGCGCGCTTGAGAGCAATCTCAATGCCAGCCTCGGCGGTCGCTGGCAGGAGCGTTTCGAATCGATAGACCCGATTGCCGTCGGCACCGCCTCGATGGCGCAGGTGCATCGCGGCGTCACCAGCGAAGGCCACTCCGTCGCCATCAAGATGCTGCGCCCCGGCATCGAGGACACGCTCGCCAAGGCCATCGACACCTATGAATGGGCGGCCGGCCATATCGAGAACCTTGGCGGCGAATTCGCCCGCCTGCGCCCGCGCGCCGTCATCGCCACCTTCAAGGGCTGGACCGAGGCCGAGCTCGACCTGCGCCGCGAGGCAGCATCGGCGTCCGAACTCGCCGAGATTCTCCAGGGCGAGCCCGATTTCATCGTCCCCGGCATCGACTGGACGCGCTCGTCGCGGCGCACCCTGGTCATCGACTGGATAGACGGCATCAGGCTAAGCGATACCGAAGCGCTGAACGCCCTTGATTTCGACCGCCGCCAGCTTGCCGAGGTGCTCGTCCACGGCTTCCTCGCCCAGGCGATCGCGCACGGATTTTTTCACGCCGACATGCACCAGGGCAATTTGTTCGTGATCCCGCCGCGCGATGGTCATGGCGCCCGCATCGGCGTCGTCGACTTTGGCATCATGGGCCGCATCAACCGCCGCGCCCGCCTGTACCTCGCCGAGATCCTGTTTGGCCTCGTTACCGGCAACTACAAGCGCGTCGCCGAGATCCATTTCGAAGCCGGCTATGTCCCGGCCCACCACAATGTCGGCGCCTTTGCCACGGCGCTGCGGGCGGTTGGCGAACCGATCCGCGGCAAGCGCGCCCAGGATGTCAACATCACCCAGCTCCTCGATGGCCTGTTCGCCATTACCCGCAGCTTCGACATGCAGGTCCAGCCGCATCTGCTGCTGCTGCAAAAGACCATGGTCATGGTCGAGGGGGTCGCCACCGCGCTCGATCCCGACATCAATATGTGGGAGACCAGCGGACCCTATGTGAAGGAATGGCTGCGCACCGAACTGGGGCCGGAAGCGAAGCTGGCCGACAGCCTGATGGAC
>JANNJH010000049.1:0-3951 GCA_031405775.1 Sphingomonadales bacterium
CTGTTGATAGCGGAGCCTTTGCCACCGCCCTTTGAATCGCTACACTCCGGGGATGGACGAAGATTCCACCGTCGAACTCGACGCCGTCGCGACCGTGGCGCGGATCACCGCGCTTGAAATGCTCGTCCGCCAGATGATGATCGTCCAGCTGCGCATCCTCGACCGCATGGGCGAGATCAAGCTGACCCCCGGCTATGTGAAGACCATCGCCGCCACCTATGCCGAAAAGGTCGATGCCGCACCGATCATCGAATCGAATTCGCCCGATGTGAACTACGAGTTCAAGGTCAACGTCCTCCACAACCTCGAACGCTTCTTCGACGAGCTGGAGGCCCATGTCCGCGACAATCCTGTCTAGGATGCCGGCGCTGCGCCGTCGCTGAAGGCGGCGTTGCGCCGCCGCTGAAGGCGGCGTTGGAGGCCCGACCGGGAATCGAACCCGGGTGCACGGATTTGCAGTCCGTTACGTCACCACTCCGCCATCGGGCCACCGGTGCGGCGCATCCCCTAGCAATGGTGCTTGGCGAGGGCAACCTTGAACGCTAGATGAAATACGGCCTTCGCAAATTCGATTGCGACTCAGCTGTATTACGTTTGTTAAACACTCGATGTTGCGAGAAGCTCAAGTGATCAACCACGCCGCCCCTGCCGCCTCCCATCCCGCGAACCACGCCGCTGAAATCACGCCCGCCGAGCGGCGGACGATGATCGACAGCCAGTTGCGAACCGTCGGCGTCACCAACGAGGCCATTCTCACCGCGATGAACTCGGTGCCGCGCGAAAATTTCGTGCCCCCGGCGTTGCGCGGCCTCGCCTATGCCGATGCGGCTATCGAGGTTGCGCCGGGGCGCTGGCTGCTCGAACCGATGGTGCTGGCGCTGCTGCTCCAGAACGCCCGCATCGAGGCCGGTGAACGCGTCCTCGTCGTCGGCGCCGCCACCGGCTATTCGGCGGCGGTGGCGGCGCATATCGGCGCAAGCGTCACGGCACTTGAAAGCGATCCGGCGCTGGCGGCAATGGCGCGCGGTGCCGGCATCGAAACTGTCTGCGGCCCGCTCGCCCAGGGCTGGGCCGGCGCCGCGCCCTATGACCTCATCCTGTTCGAAGGCGCCATCGAGGCCATTCCGCCGGCCTTTGCCGCGCAACTCGCGCCCGCCGGCCGTGTCGCCGCGGTGGTGCGCCAGGCCGGTGTCGGCCGCGCCTGTGCCGGGCTGCTCGTCGGCGGCACGCTCATCGGTGGCCTGCCCTTTCTCGAAGTCGCCGCCAAGCCGCTGCCGGGCTTCGCCGCCGCCCGCGAATTTGTCTTTTGACGTGAAAGTTGGCGAACCGATGCGCTTCCGTTCCCTGCTGCTGCTTGCTGTGTTCGCAGCATCGCCCGCCAGCGCCGATTCGCTCAGCGCCGCCATCGCGTCGGCCTATGACGCCAACCCCGAACTGGCGGCCCAGCGCGATTTGGTCCGCCAGGCTGATGAAGGCGTCCCACAGGCGCTGGCACCGGGCCGGCCGACGCTCGGCGCGCGCGGCACCGCCGACCAGGCCGGGCTCGATTTCAGGGACAATGGCCGCATCTACACAGGCGGCGTTGCGCTCAGCCAGTCGCTTTATCAGGGCGGTCGCACCCGCACCGCGACTTCGGCGGCGCAAAATCGCATCCTCGCGGCGCGCGCCCGGCTGCGTGACATCGAAAACCGCATCATCCTCGATGTGGTGACGGCCTATGCCGACGTCCTGCGCTTCGGCAGTGTCGTCGAGCTCAACATCAGCCAGGTCAAGGTCCTCGGACGCGAGCAGCAGCAGTCGAAGGACCGGTTCGAAGTCGGCGACATCACCCGCACCGATGTCGCCCAGTCGCAGGCGCGGCAGGCGATTGCCCAGTCGAACCTCGTCGTCGCCCAGAATCAGCTTGCGGCGGCGCGTCAGGCCTATATGCGCGTCGTCGGACGGCTGCCCGACGATCTCGAACCGATGCCGCCGCTGCCGAACCTGCCGGGAACGGCGGGGCAGGCGGTCGATTTCGCCCGCGACAACAGCCCGGCGCTGATCGCGGCGCGCTTCGACGAGGCGGCGGCGCGCTACGACGTGAAAACCCTGCAAAAACAGCGGCTGCCGTCGATCGGCGCCAATGCATCGGCGTCGTACCAATATTTCCAGGGCGGCGGCGGCGGCGCCACCTTCATCCGCCAGGGCGGCTTTTTCACTCAGGATTTCAACGTCGCGGCGACGATCCCGCTGTATCAGGCGGGTTTGGTCGGGTCGCAGGTGCGCCAGGCGCAGGCCCGCCAGAGCCAGTTGCTCGAAACCATCTCCGCCACCGATCGCTTTACCGAGGAGGCTGTCACCAACAGCTTCAACCAGTTGCGCGCGGCGCGGGCGGTAATCGAAGCGTCGAAGATCGCGGTCGATGCCAACGCGCTCGCCGCCGAGGGCGTTCGGCAGGAGAATCAGGTCGGCACCCGCACCGTCATCGAAGTGCTCAACGCCGAACAGGAACTGCTGACGACGCAGGTCAACCTCGTCACGGCGCGGCGCGACGAACAGGTTGCCGGCTATGCGCTGCTGGCGTCGGTCGGCGCCGCCGAAGCCGTGGCGCTGGGCGTCCCCGTCACCGAATATGACGCGGTGAGCAACGCCGCGGCGGTCCGTCACCGCCTTAGCGACAGCACCGGCCCCGGCCCCAGAGCGCTGCCGCTGCCGCCGGCGGAGCGTGCCAGCAGGTCACTGGTCATCGGCCCGCCGCAGCTCTAGGGTAACAGATATGAGCGAGCTTCCTCCCAATATCGATGCCATCCTTGCGTCCATCCGGGCGCGCATCAACGATGACGCCCCGCCGCCGCCAGCCGCGCTGGAAGTCGTGGCGGAGATCGCCCCCGAACCTGTGGCGATCGTCGCCGATCTCGGCGCCGTGGTGCTCGACGGCAGCGCGACGACGCTCGACGCGCTGGTGCGCTCGCTGCTCGAACCGCTGCTCAAGACCTGGCTCGATGCCAACATGCCCGAAATCGTCGAGCGCATGGCGCAGAACGAGATCAAGCGGCTGACCGGTCGGGATTGATGCCCGCCGCGTGATGACGCGGCGCAACAATCGCGCTAACAGCAGCCGCATGACCTTGATCGACAAAACCTTCGCCCCGGCCGATTTCGAGCAGCGCTGGTACGCGCATTGGGAGGCCAGCAACGCCTTTCGGCCGGCGCGGCCCGATGCGGTGCCGTTTACCATCATCATCCCGCCGCCCAATGTGACGGGGTCGCTGCACATCGGCCATGCGCTCGACAATACGTTGCAGGACGTGCTGATCCGCTGGCATCGGCTGAATGGCCGCGACGCGCGCTGGGTGGTCGGCACCGATCATGCCGGCATCGCCACGCAGATGGTCGTCGAACGGCAGCTTGCCGAAAGCGGCACCACCCGGCAGGCGATGGGCCGCGCCAAGTTCCTCGAAACCGTCTGGGACTGGAAGGCGACAAGCGGTGGCACCATCACCCGCCAGTTGCGGCGATTGGGCGCCAGTTGCGACTGGGCCAACGAACGCTTCACCATGGACGAAGGCTTCAACAAGGCGGTGACGCGGGTTTTCGTGAGGCTTTACAACGAGGGCTTGCTTTATCGCGACAAAAGGCTGGTGAATTGGGACCCCAAGCTGAAGACGGCGATTTCGGACCTTGAGGTCGAGACCCGCGAAGTCGCCGGCAGCTTCACCCATATCCGCTATCCGCTGGCCGACGGCGTGACCCTCGCCGATGGCCGCGACCATATCATCGTCGCGACGACGCGCCCGGAAACCATGCTCGGCGATACCGCCGTGGCGGTGAACGCGCGCGACGAGCGCTACCAGTCCGTCATCGGCAAGTTCGTCAAACTGCCGATCACCGGGCGGCGGATTCCGATCGTCGCCGACGATCACGCCGATCCGGAGCTTGGCAGCGGCGCGGTGAAGATCACGCCAGCGCATG
>JANNJH010000050.1:0-5612 GCA_031405775.1 Sphingomonadales bacterium
CATCGGTTCCGACACGCGCAACCTGCTGCTCGACTTCGGCTACACGCCGACCGCGCTGATGAACAACATGGACATCATGGGCGTCGATGCGATGCGGCAGCGATCGAGCACGGCGGCGTCGAGCCCCGCGAGCAACGCGACACGGGCATCAAGGGCCTTTTCGAAATCGAGATCGCCGCGCATCGCGGCTTCGGTGACGGCGGCGACTTCGGCCTTTAACCCGGCATAATCGGCAAGCTCGTCGATGCATTCGACGGTGATCATCGTCGAATCCATGTCGGCGACGAGCAGGCGCTTGCGGCGCGGCGCATCGGCGGCCTGAACGATGATATCGATCGCCGGCAGCGCGGTTTCGAGCGCGGCGCGGGCGGCGGGCGCCGCCAGCCCGGCGACGGACAGGTCGAGCGCGTCGCCATGGTCGATCCAGCGCGGCGCGACGGGCTCGCCGCCGATCGCCCGCAGCGCATCGCTTGCGATTGCCGCGTCAGCGGCCGACAAGGCGCCTTCGGCGACAAGAGTGACGAGAAGCGGTGTGTTGACCAAAAGACCCATGGTGGCGGTCATTACAGGGCCGACGGCCAGCGGCAAGTCGGCATTGGCGATGGCGGTGGCCGAATCGATCGGCGGCACCATCATCAATGCCGATGCCAGCCAACTTTATGCCGATTTGGCGGTGATCAGCGCGCGGCCTTCGGCGGCCGACGCGGCGCGGGTGCCGCACCGTCTTTATGGCGTGCTCGATGGTGATGACGCGGCGAGCGCGGCGCGCTGGGCGGACATGGCGAAAGTAGCGATCGGCGAGGTGCTGGCGCAGGGGCGGCTGCCGATCCTGGTCGGCGGCACCGGCATGTATTTGACGACGTTGATCGACGGCATCGCGCCGGTGCCCGAGATCGACCCGGCGATTCGCGCCGCGGTGCGCGGGCTGGAAACGGCGGCGGCGGCGGCGGCGCTGGCGCGCGAGGATGCGGCGCTGGCGGCTCGGCTGAAACCGGCGGACCGGCAGCGGATCTTGCGCGGGCTGGAAGTGGTGCGCGGCACCGGGCAGTCACTGGTGTTCTGGCAGCGGACCCGCGCCGGCGGCATCGGTGGTGCGTTCGATGTGCGGGCGCTGGTGGTCGACGCGCCGCGTGCCGACCTGAACGCGCGTGCCGAGGGCCGGCTGTGGCAGATGGTCGAGGCCGGTGCGCTGGCGGAAGTCGCGGCGCTGCTGGCGCGGCGGCTGCCCGATGACCGGCCGGTGCTGCGCGCGCTCGGGGTGCGCTAATTCGGCGGCGTGCTGGCGGGGGAAATGACGCGGGCGGCGGCGGTGGCGGGGGTGGCGGCGGCGACGCGGCAATATCAGAAGCGCCAGGCAACCTGGGGGCGGTCGCAGGCGGGCGACTGGCCGCGGATCGATGCCGGCGATGCGGCGGCGGTGGCAAAAGTGGCGGCTTGTTTTACACTTTAAAAAGGAGTATGTTCATAAAGTGCTTAGAAGCTTTTAATTCATCTTCTGGCACGAGACATGCATTTTCGGGGGCCAACTGTGCATTCGAAGGCGATTGCAGGGAACAGCTCGGGGCAGCCGTCGAAATGACGGCAAAAAAGGATCAGGAAAATGAAGAATTTTCTGCTTGCCGCCGTCGCCGCCGCCATTGCCGCCGCCGCGCCGGCCAGCGCCAAAAATGTTACTTCAGCCATCGCCGGCCTGTATAATACCGGTGTCGACGCTGCGAACGTCTCGGTCGTCGGTGTCGGTGATCCCGACCTGCACTGGACGCTTGGCGGCGGCACCGCCTATGTCAGCGGCCAGAACGGCGTTTACCCGATCGGTGCCTGGCTTGCCGAAGATTCGACTTCGCGCTGGCTGACGCCGTCGCCGGTCGCTGGCGCGACGTTCGATTTGACCACCGATGGCACTTACCGCTACAACCTCAGCTTCTCGCTTTCCGGGTATAAACACAGGTCGGCGGTTATCCTGGGGCGTTTCTCGGCCGATGACGAAACGCTTGTCATGCTGAATGGCCGGACGATCAACGGCAGCGTCGCTGGCTTTACCTCGTGGACGGACTTCGATTCGATCGGGGGCAAGTTCCGGCCCGGCGTCAACAATCTGACCTTCGTTGTCAGCAATTTTGCCCAGGCCAGCAGCAACCCGACGGGCTTGCGCGTCGAGCTTTCCGGCACGGCCAAGCTGCGGGGGGCGCCGCGCGTTCCGGAACCGGAGAGCTGGGCGCCGCTGCTGTCGGCTCCGGGCGTTCCGGAACCGCAGGCCTGGGCGTTGCTGATTATCGGCTTCGGGTTCGTTGGCATCGCTGCTCGCCGCAAGGCTGGCGTCGCCGTCGTCGCCGCCTGATCAGCGGCTGTATCGGATAGGCAAAAGCGGCGGCCAGCGATGGTCGCCGCTTTGTCTTTATGCTTCCGCGACGCTGGATCGACGCGGCTTAGCGGCTAGATTGCCCAAACTGGTTAAATTTCGCACGAATATTGCGTAGAAACCGGTTGACCCGACAGTTTCCGTTCGTTAATCCCCGCGGCCAGAGTGTGACATGAAGGGCGCGAAATATGGGCGCGAACACGGGCGCAATAAGCGGCGCAAGAATGGCTGCGGAATTGACGGGCGCGGAAATCGTCGTGCAGGCGCTGACCGATCTCGGGGTCGAGGTCATCTTCGGCTATCCCGGCGGTGCCGTGCTGCCGATTTACGACGCGCTTTTCGCGCAAACGCGCATCCGCCACATTCTTGTTCGCCACGAACAGGCGGCGGTCCATGCCGCCGAAGGCTATGCGCGGTCATCGGGCAAGGTTGGCGTCGTCCTCGTCACCTCGGGTCCCGGCGCCACCAACGCCGTCACCGGCATCACCGACGCGCTGATGGATTCGATCCCGCTGCTGGTGCTGACCGGCCAGGTGCCGACGCATTTGATCGGCACCGACGCCTTTCAGGAATGCGACACCATCGGCATCACCCGGCATTGTTCGAAGCATAATTACCTCGTCAAGGAGACAGCCAAGCTTGGCGCCGTGCTCCACGAGGCGCATTATATCGCGCGCTCGGGGCGGCCGGGTCCGGTGGTCATCGATATTCCCAAGGACGTGCAGATCCTGCGCGCCCGCTATGAAAAGCCCGGCAGCATCGGCCACAAAACCTACAAGCCGCAAATAAAGGGCGATCGCGCCAGCATCGAATTGGCGGTGGAGATGATCGCCGCGGCCAGGCGCCCGATCCTTTACACCGGCGGCGGCATCATAATTTCGGGGCCGGTGGCGAGCCTGTTGCTGCGCGACCTGGCGAAGCTGACCGGCGCGCCGGTGACCTCGACGCTGATGGGGCTCGGCACGATGCCCAACGAACATCCGCAGTTCCTCGGAATGCTGGGGATGCACGGCTCGTATGAAGCCAATATGGCGATGAACCGCTGCGACCTGATGGTCTGCCTTGGCGCGCGCTTCGACGACCGGGTGACCGGACGGCTCGATGCGTTCTCGCCCGATTCGAAGAAGATCCATGTCGATATCGACCGCTCGTCGCTCAACAAGACGGTGCGCGTCGATCTCGGCATCCTGGGCGATGTCGGCGGTGTCATCGAGGACATGATCAAGATCTGGCGGTCGCGCGGCCACAAGCCGGCGGACCTCGAGCAATGGTGGAGCGATATCGCCGGCTGGCGGGCGCGCGATTCGTTCGGGTTCCAGCAAAAGGCCAAGGAACTGCTGCCGCAGCACGCCATCAAGCGGCTGTACGAAGCGACCAGGGCGCAAAAGCCGATCATCAGCACCGAAGTCGGCCAGCACCAGATGTGGGCGGCGCAGCATTTCGGCTTTGATGCGCCGAACAAGTGGCTGACCAGCGGCGGGCTGGGGACGATGGGCTATGGCCTGCCGGCGGCGATCGGCGCGCAAGTCGCCAACCCCGGCGCGCTGGTCATCGATATCGCCGGCGAGGCCAGCATCCAGATGAATATCCAGGAGCTCGGCACGGCGATGCAATATCGCCTGCCGGTCAAGGTCTTCATCATCAACAATCAATATATGGGGATGGTCCGCCAGTGGCAGGAGCTCAACCATGGCAGCCGCTATGCCGAAAGCTATTCCGATTCGCTGCCGGACTTCGTCAAGCTGGCGCAGGCCTATGGCTGGAAGGGCATCATCATCGAGGACGCCGACGGATTGGATGCCGGGATCGCCGCGATGCTGGCGCATGACGGCCCGGTGATGGTCGATTGCCGGGTGTCCAAGCTGGCCAATTGCTTCCCGATGATTCCGGGCGGGGCGGCGCATACCGACATGATTCTCGATGCGCGCGATGTGCAGGGCGAGCGCGACGAAGACGCAAAGGCGCTGGTGTGAAACACATGCTTGCCGAGCGGCATACGCTCTCGATCCTTGTCGATAACGAAGCCGGGGTGCTGGCGCGCATCGTCGGGCTGTTTTCGTCGCGGGGTTATAATATCGACAGCCTGACGGTCGCCGATGTGTCGGGCGACCATGCGGTCAGCCGGATTACCGTCGTCACCACCGGGCCGCCGCCGGTGATCGAGCAGATCATCGCGCAACTCGATCGCATCGTGCCGGTGCACCGGGTCCTCGATCTGACGGCGCTGGGTCCGCACGTCGAGCGCGAGATGGCGCTGGTCAAGGTGGCGGGAGTCGGCTCGCAGCGCGACGAGGCGCTGCGCATCGCCGACATTTTCCGGGCGCGGCCGGTCGATACGACGACGGGCAGTTTCGTCTTCGAAGTGTCGGGGCCGACGAGCAAGGTCGACCAGTTCATCGCATTGATGCGCGAAGTCGGGCTGGTCGAAGTGGCCCGCACTGGCGTAGTGGCGATTGCTCGCGGGGCCGAGGCAGTCTGACAATCTCTCCTGTCGCGGCGGCGAGGGCCGGGCGACCCAATCAACAAACGGGAACCAAGATCATGCGCGTTTATTATGATGCCGATGCCGATGTCGGCCTGATCAAGGGCAAGAAGGTCGCCATCATCGGTTATGGCAGCCAGGGCCATGCCCATGCGCAGAATCTGCGCGATTCGGGCGTTGCCGAAATTGGCGTCGCGCTGCGGCCCGGTTCCAACACCGCCGCCAAGGCGACCGGCGCTGGCTTCAAGGTGATGAGCAACGCCGAAGCCGCGGCTTGGGCCGATGTCATCATGGTGCTGGCCCCCGACGAACACCAGGCCGGCATCTATGCCGACGACCTGGCGCCGCACATGAAGCAGGGCGCGGCGCTGGCCTTCGCCCATGGCCTCAATGTGCATTTCAAGCTGATCGAGCCGCGGGCCGACATCGACGTCTTCATGATCGCGCCCAAGGGACCCGGCCATACGGTGCGCAGCGAATATGTCCGCGGTGGCGGCGTGCCGTGCCTGATCGCCATTCATCAGGACGCCAGCGGCAACGCCCATGACGTGGCGCTGAGCTACGCCTCGGCGATCGGTGGCGGGCGTTCGGGCGTCATCGAGACGACGTTCCGCGAGGAATGCGAAACCGACCTGTTCGGCGAGCAGGCTGTGCTTTGCGGCGGCCTGACCCACCTTATCCAGGCCGGGTTCGAAACGCTGACCGAAGCCGGATACGCCCCCGAAATGGCCTATTTCGAATGCCTGCACGAAGTGAAGCTGATCGTCGACC
>JANNJH010000051.1:0-1065 GCA_031405775.1 Sphingomonadales bacterium
CGCGCGCGGCGGGTGAGGGTGTGCCTCAACTTGCCAGAAGAAAGAACACCCTCACCCGGGCCGCCGCCAGAGCGGATGCGACCTCCGTCGCTGGAGCGGCGTCTCTCGCCTCTCCCGCAAGCGGGAGAGGGGGCGTGTTTCAATCTGAGTGAAATCGAGTCTAGAGCTAGACGCCGTTGGCCTTGAAGTGCGCCAGCATGCGCGCCCAGCCATCCTTGGCGTCGGCGGCGTTGTAGCTCGGGCGGTAGTCGGCGTGGAAGCCGTGGTCGGCGTCCTTGTAGAGAATGATGCTGCTCTTGCCGCCGGCGGCTTTCAACGCGGCTTGCATGGCCTCGACATCGGCGACGGGGATGCCCTTGTCGAGCGCGCCGTAAAGGCCGAGCACCGGGGCCTGCAACTGGCCGGCAATTTCGAGCGGGTATTGGCGCACGTCGCTGACCGGCTGGTCCGGCTTGGGGGCGGCAAGGCGGCCATACCAGGCGGCGCCGGCCTTGATTTGCGGGAATTTCGCCGCCGCCATCCAGACGACGCCGCCGCCCCAGCAGAAGCCGGTGATGGCGATGCGCCTGGCATCGGCGAAGGGCTGCGTGCCGAGCCAGTTCAGCGTGGTTTCGACGTCGCCCATGACCTGGTCGTTCTTCGCTTCGCCGACGATCTTCATGATGACGGGGAAATCGGTCGTGGTGGCGAGGGTCCGGTTGGGATCGTTGCGATGGAAGAATTCCGGCGCGATGGCGACATAGCCGAGACGGGCGAAGCGGCGGCAGATATCCTTGATATATTCGTGGAGGCCGAAGACTTCGTTGACGACGATGACGACTGGGTGGCGCTTGTCCGAAGGTCGGGCGACAAAGGCCGGCAGGCCGCCGGGCAGCACGACGCTTTCGATGGTCAGGCCGGTGGCGCCGGTGGTGATGGCGGCGGCATCGGCGCCGACGGCGATCGCCGCATAGCCGGCGGCGACAAGCGCCGCGACGCCGCGGCGCGAGATGTGGAGGTCTTCGGCAAGCGTGCCTTCGGGGCGGGTGAGGACGGTCATCGGGAAACTCCTTGGGCGCGGGATGG
>JANNJH010000052.1:0-1673 GCA_031405775.1 Sphingomonadales bacterium
GGCGACCTTGGTGCCGACCTGCCCCATGATCCGCTGCAGCACGAACATCAACGTCGCCGACGACATGTTGCCGAAATCCCGCAGCACGCCGCGCGACCAGTCGAGCGCATCGCCCGGCAGTTCAAAACCGGTTTCGACGGCATCGAGGATGGTGCGCCCGCCGGCATGGACCGCCCAGAGATCATAATCGCTGACGCGGCTGCCGCGCAGCAGGCCCTCGCCGTCATTGCGCTCGGCCTCGTGCCGGAGCGCGCGCTGAATGCGGCCGGGGACTTCGCCCGACAAATGCATGTCGAAACCCTGGTCGCCGATGCGCCAGGTGATCGCATCGCCCGAATCGGCAATGGTGGTGGCGCGGAAATCATTGAGCGCGAGGCCAGTCTCGTCGGCGGTGACCAGCGCCGCCGAACAGCCGTCGCCGAACAAAAGCATCGACAATAGCCGGTCGATATCGCCGGTTTCCTGAAAATGCAGCGTGCAAAGTTCGAGATTGACGACGAGCACCCGCGCCGACGGGTCGGAGCGGACGAAATGATGCGCCAGCCGCAGCGAATTGACCGCGGCATAACAGCCCATGAAGCCGACGACTGTGCGCTCGACCCCCGGATTGAGCCCGGCTGCCAGGGCGATCAACTGGTCGATGCCCGGCGCGACGAAGCCGGTGCACGACGCCACCACCAGATGCGTGATGCGCTCGCGCTCGCCATCGAGGCCGAGCGCATCGAGCGCATCGGCGGCGAGCAGCGGCGCGGTCTTTTCGAACCGCGCCATGCGGGCGGCGGTGCCGGGAAATTTGCCCGGCGTATAGAATCCCTCGGTATCCGCCTCGAAACCATCGGGGTCGGAGACCGGCTCGAAATAGGAAAAACGGTGGGCGATACCGGCGCGGCCGACCATGCGCTTGAAGATCAATTCGCCACGGCGATCGTCGATCATGCCGCCGACAAAGCGCACAAAGGCGTCATGGACATCGTTGGGCGGAACGGCGGTGCCGATGCGGTTGATATGCGCGGTAACCATCATGCTCTCCCGACCCAGCCGCTTGCCTGCCCTGTCGAACGCCAAGTTGCAAGACGGCGCACGGTCGCTGCTATAAGGCTGTCATGAATGATTGCTTCAGCGATGTGCCGGGCCTCCGCATCGGCCACGCCCATGACGAACGTATAAACACCGGGGTGACGGTCATCGTTCCGGGCGGCCCGGTGGTGATGGCGGTCGATGTCCGCGGCGGCGGGCCGGGAACGCGTGAAACCGATGCCCTCCACCCCTCGACCCTGGTCGAGCGCGTCCATGGCCTGGCGCTGGCCGGCGGATCGGTGTTCGGGTTGGCGGCGGGCGATGAACTGGTGCTGTGCCTGTCGGCGGCGGGGATCGGGCTGGACATCGGGCCGGGGCTGCCGGCGGTGCCGGTGGTGCCGGGCGCGATCCTGTTCGACCTGGGCAATGGCGGCGACAAGAATTGGGGCGGCGAACCGCCGTATCGCCGGCTGACGCGCCGAGCCTTTCAGGCGCTCGGACAGGGCGATAGCGGCGCCCGGCTCGGGAATCGCCTAAGATACCTTGCTCGGATAGGAAGTCGCGCAATGGTTTTTCAAGACCTTCTTCTTTTGCTTTCTTTGAGATGCTTGCTGTGAGATGATTATACTCGGTTTTGTTTGGGATGTCATGAATCT
>JANNJH010000053.1:0-1804 GCA_031405775.1 Sphingomonadales bacterium
AAGATGATACATTCGCTTTGCGTCGTGGTTGCGGAATATAACGCGTTGTTCCGCGAGGGCTTGGTTTCAATCATCTCGCGCGTCGCGGTCACCGCCATCAAGGAGGCCGTGAACTTCGCCGAGGTCCGCGATGTCCTCGCCAAAACCAAAAAAGTCGATCTGCTCGCCGTCGACATGGACCTGCCAGGACTTGGCGGCGCCGACAGTCTGCGGCAATTGCGAGTCGACTATCCAAAAATGCGCATCGTCGTCGTCACCGCGCGACCCGACAGGACCCATCTTCTCGACTTGCTCGATGCCGGCGTCCACGGCTGCATCCCGGCAACGATGCCGACCGCCGAAGTCGCCGCCGCCATCACCAGCGTCCTCGCCGGGCAGATCTATGTTCCAGCGATCGTCAGCAACACGGTGGACGCGCCACGCCGACACAAGTCCCCGGGCAACGCCAGCGACTGTCACCTGACCTGGCGCCAATCCGAGGTTCTCGAACTGCTGGCGGAGGGTCGCTCCAACAAGGAGATCGCGCGGCTGCTCCATATCGCCGAAGGCACCGTAAAGATCCACGTCGCCAGCACATTCCGCACGCTGGGCGTCAACAACCGGGTCAACGCCGCATCGGCGCATTACCGGATGCCCAAAACGGACAATTCCGCACCCCCGGCGCCTGGCGAGGCCCAGGCGCGGAATGTGGTGGGCTGATTTCGCAGCGTGATGCCGTGGCCGGCGCCAACGATGCCCCCGTCACGCCTGGCATATTCGGCGATCCCGGTGGCAATCGCGCCGATGGCCACCGGGCGCATCGGATCGCGCATGCCAGGCCGCGATTATCTCGACGATCTTCGCCGCGCCCTCGCCGGATGACGGATAGGGGGTAGCGTAACGGCGGTTATATCCTTAACAGGCTATAATGGACATCGCGCACCTCCTTACCCCCGAAGCCCTTTCCGCCTTTGGGCAGGTCGTGCTGATCGACATTGTCCTCGCCGGCGACAACGCCATCGTCGTCGGCGCGCTCGCCGCCGGGCTGCCCGCGGTGCAGCGCCGCAAGGTCATCATGATCGGCATCGTCGCCGCGCTGGTGCTGCGCATCGCCTTTGCCCTGATGGTGACGCAATTGCTCCAGATCGTCGGGCTCATCCTTGCCGGCGGCCTGCTGTTGCTCTGGGTCTCGTGGCGGATGTACCGCGAACTTCACCCCGTCCGGGCGCTGATCGACGTCCCCGGCGATGATGATTTCATCGCCACTGGCGGCCCCCCGCCGGCGCGAAGCTTCGCCGCCGCCGCCTGGTCGGTGGCACTCGCCGACGTCTCGATGAGCCTCGACAATGTCCTCGCCGTCGCCGGCGCGGCGCGCGATCACCCCGACATCATGGTCATCGGGCTGGTCTTGTCGGTCGTGATGATGGGCGTAGCCGCCAATTTCATCGCCAAATATATCGAGCGTTATCGCTGGATCGCCTATGTCGGGCTCGCGGTCATCGTCTATGTCGCGTTCAAGATGATCTACGAAGGCTGGACCGAAGTGGCGCCGGTCGTAGCGCCGATGATGGCGCCGATGCTGGCGCCGATGCTGGCGCCGATGCTGGGGCAATAGCGCGGGACGAGCTTGGGCGGAATCACCGGACACAGCGCCTCCGGCGGAATCACCAACACAGCGCCTCCGGCGGAATCACCAACACAGCGCCTCCGGCGGAATCACCAACACAGCGCCTCCGGCGGAATCACCAACACAGCGCCTCCGGCGGCTGGGGCCTTGGCCCCAGACCCCCGTTATGACGGTCTCCGGATCAGTCCCGCGCGCCTT
>JANNJH010000054.1:0-3702 GCA_031405775.1 Sphingomonadales bacterium
AGGCTAAATACTCGTTGTCGACCGATAGTGAACCAGTACCGTGAGGGAAAGGCGAAAAGAACCCCGGGAGGGGAGTGTCGGTATTCTTCGGCAGGCACACGCCGGAAGCCGCGGGCGATTATCTCGCCGGCCCCAACCATGTGCTGCCGACCGGGCGCCGGGCGCGCTTCGCCTCGGGGCTGTCGGTAATCGATTTCATGAAGCGCACGACCTTCCTCGATTGCGGGGCGCAGGGGTTGGCGGCGATCGGCCCGGCGGGCGCCGCGCTCGCTGATGCCGAAGGGCTGGCGGCGCACGCGGCGTCGATCCGGCTGCGGCTGGGAACCCCGGCCGGGCCGGGGCGTTTCGACGCCATGAACCCGCGCGAACCCTATCGGCCGATCGGCGAAAATCCCGACCCGCGGGAGACGCCGCCGGCGACCGCCGCGCCCGTCCCGCTGGTGCACATTCCCGACGACAACCCGGCGCATGATGCGAGCGCCGCGCCTGACGATTGATCGCCAGAGCGTTTTCCATTTGTTGGGGTTTCGCTACTGGGTGGAGAAAGCGCCCCCTCAGCCGGGCCGCGCCAAGCGGCGCGTCTCTCGACCTCTCCCGCGAGGGGTGTTCTTTCAGGGCGCGACTTCGCCGATTTCGACCGGCGGCAGGCGGAAGCGCAATGTCATTGTCGGGGCGCGGCTTTGGCGTAAAGTCCGCAAGGCAAGAAACTTGGGGGTTTCGGATATGCACGACGGTATCGTCGCCGCCGACCTCGCGGCATTGTAGTTCGTTACCCTCTCCCCGCTGCGGGAGAGGGCGAAAGACGCGCCACTTGGCGCGGCCCGGGGTTGAGGGGGCCGTGCCGGATGCGTCGGAAACCCCTCACCCCGCTCGCCTTTGCCGAGTCGCCTTCTCCCCAAATGGGAGAGGGTTTTCAGGAGAATGGCATGACCGATTTTACCCAGATCAGCCTCGATATCGACGGACCGATCGCGACGATTACCCTCGATCGCGAGGCCAAGCTCAATGCCTTTTCGGCCATAATGGCCAACGAACTGATCGCGGCCTTCGACATCACCGATGCCGATGATGCGGTGCGCGCCGTTATCGTCACCGGGCGGGGCCGGGCCTTTTGCGTCGGCGCCGACCTGTCGGCGGGCGCGGCGACGTTCGACTTTGAAACGCTGGCCGATGGGAACCGCGCGGGGCCGGTGCGCGCCGATGGCGGCATCGATTACAGCCATGACGATGTGCGCGACAGCGGTGGCCGGGTGAGCTTGCGGATTTTTAGATCGCTGAAGCCGGTGATCGCCGCGGTCAATGGCCCGGCGGTCGGCGTCGGGGTGACGATGCAATTGGCGATGGACGTGCGGATGGCATCGCAAACGGCGCGATTCGGTTTTGTTTTCGCGCGGCGCGGCATCGTGCCCGAAGCTGGCTCGTCATGGTTTCTGTCGAAACTCGTTGGGCTGCCGCAGGCGCTGGAATGGTGCATGACCGGGCGGGTGTTCGGAGCGAATGAAGCGCTGGCGGGCGGGCTGGTGCGCTCGGTCCATGCGCCGGACGATCTGCTGCCAGCGGCGCGGGCGCTGGCACGCGAGATTGCCGAGAATACGGCGCCGGTTTCGGTGGCGATGACGCGGCAGATGTTGTGGCGGATGGCCGGGGCGGCGAGCCCCTGGGATGCGCACCGGCTCGACAGCCGGGCGATCTATTCGCGCGGTCGGTCGGGTGATGCCAGGGAAGGCGTCGTGTCGTTCCTCGAAAAGCGCACGCCCGTTTATCCCGACAAGGTCAGCACCGACATGCCGGACTTTTTCCCATGGTGGGAGGCCGAGACTTACCGTTGAAATTCGCGATCACGAACCAGTCATGTTTGGCATAGTGAACCTGTTTGGTGTTTTTCTGTTGACAAGCGCAACGCTTTTGGATAGAGAAAGTCCACGCTTCAGAAATCCGACGAGAGACGGCCTTTCCGGGATTGCCCCGGCGGGTCGGCGCGGCGGAGAAACCAGCAGGAGGACCGCCGATGCCCATAGCCAAGTGGCGCTGGCTGCAGCGCGACCGCCGGATCTTTGTCGATGTCCTCGCCGAAACCGGTGATCCGGCGCTGGCGGCGGTCGCCGTCGGTCGCAGCATCAGCGAGGCCTATCAACTGCGTGACAGCGTCGCGGAGTTCGCCGCCGAATGGCAGCGGGCGTTGGGCATCGCCTGGGAACGCGTCGAGATGCGGGTGCTCGCCGGGTTGCTGGCCGCCGGCGGCAAGGACGATGACAAGCCGACCAAGTTGATCGACAGCCGGATGGCGCTGGCGGTGCTGCAACGGCGCGAGGCGCCAAAGATGGTGCGGGGCGGTTCGGGGCGCACCGATAGCGGGCCGGTGACGCGACTGCGCGACGAGATAAAGGCGCTGGCGACGACGCTGCCCGAGGAATGGTCGCCGCCACGTTGAGGCGACGGCAACGGCTGACAGGAAGTTTCATTGGGGAGGCGGACCGAATGGCTGACCGCCACGACGATTTGCGCCGGCTCGCTTCCATCGCGGAAGTCTGGAGCGGTTTTGATATTTCGCAGCGCCAGGCGCTGGTTCAAAGGTTCGGCGCCGATGTGGTGGTCGCCGCGCTGTCGGGGATGGGCAGCCTGCGCCGCGCGCAATTGCCGCCCGAAGGTGATTGGTCGATCTGGGCGATTTTGGCGGGGCGCGGCTTTGGCAAGACCCGCGCTGGTGCCGAATGGGTTCATGCGATGGCCGAGGTGCCGGGGCGGCGTTTTGCGCTGGTCGGAACAAGTTTGGAAAATGCCCGGGCGGTGATGGTCGAGGGGGAATCCGGGCTGCTGGCGCGGGTTCCGGCGGGCGGCGATGTCACCTTCATCCCGAGCCTGCGGCAGTTGAACTGGGAAAATGGTTCGCAGGCGCGGCTGTTCTCGGGCGGCGAGCCCGACAGTTTGCGCGGCAGCCAGTTCGATTTTGCCTGGGGCGACGAATTCGCGCATTGGCCGCGGGCCGAAGCGACGCTGACCAATTTGCGGATGGCGACGCGGTTGGGGGTGCATCCGCGATTGCTGCTGACGACGACGCCATTGCCGCACGACTGGCTGCGGGCGCTGCTTGCCGAACCCGGCGTCGCGGTGACACGCGGCCGGATGCAGGACAATGCGGCGCATTTGCCGGCGAGTTTCATCGCGGCGATCGAGCGGCGCTATGCCGGCACGGCGACGGGACGCCAGGAGATGGACGGCGAGATCATCGCCGATCTCGCCGGGGCCTTGTGGACGCGCGATTTGCTCGAACGCCAGCGACGCGCCGGGCCGCCGGAGATCGGGCGCGTTGTCATCGGCGTCGATCCGCCGGCCGGCGGGGCGAACGGGGTGTGCGGCATCGTCGTTGTCGGCATGGGCGCCGATGGCTTTGGCCATGTGCTTGCCGATGCCAGCGTCGCCGGGGTGCGGCCAGATGGCTGGGCGCGGGCGGTGGCGACGGCGGCGGATCGCTGGCGTGCCGACAAAGTGGTCGCCGAGATCAATAACGGCGGCGACATGGTGACGGCGCTGCTCAAGTCGATTGATTGCGACCTGCCGGTGCAGGAGGTCCGCGCGGCGAAGGGAAAATCGGCGCGCGCCGAACCAGTGGCGAGCCTATATGGTGAAGGGCGGGTGTTCCATGCCGGGGTTTTTCCGGCGCTGGAGGACCAGTTGTGCGGTTTGCTGGCCAGCGGCGTCTAT
>JANNJH010000055.1:0-4816 GCA_031405775.1 Sphingomonadales bacterium
TTCATCTTCACCGATGCCCGCGTCGCCCCGGATTTCCTCCAAGCGGCGCTGTCACGCGCCAATGCGTCGACCTTTTCGTGCATTACCGTCGATGGTGACACCTCGACATCGGACACGGTGCTGGCCTTTGCCACTGGCGCCGCCGGCAACCCCGAGCTGACCGGCTGGGACAGCCCCGGCGCCGACGCCTTTGCCGCGGCGCTCGGCGATCTTTGCCGGCAATTGGCGCAGCTGGTGGTGCGCGACGGCGAAGGCGCGTCGAAGTTCATCGCCATCACCGTGACGGGGGCCGAGGATGATCGCGCCGCGCGCATCGTTGCGATGTCCATCGCCAATTCAATGCTGGTCAAGACCGCCATCGCCGGCGGCGACGCCAATTGGGGCCGCGTCGTCATGGCGGTCGGCAAGGCCGGCGAACGCGCCGAGCGCGACCGGCTGTCGATCAGCTTTGGCGCTACCAGAGTCGCCGCCGATGGCGCGATCGTTCCGGGTTACGACGAAGCGCCGGTCGCGGCGCATCTTGCCGGGCAGGATATCGACATCGCCGTCGATCTCGGGCTGGGGCAGGGCCGTGCCCGCGTCTGGACGTGCGACCTGACGCATGGCTACATCAGCATCAACGCCGATTACCGGAGCTGAACCGATGACGCCCATTTTGCACCATTACCAAGCCTCGCCCTTCGCCGAGCTGGTGCGCGCCGCCATGGGGGTGAAGCAGCTCGAATGGCAGTCGGTGATCATCCCCAATATCATGCCCAAGCCCGACCTTGTCGAGCTGACCGGCGGCTATGCCCGCACGCCGGTGCTGCAGATCGGCGCCGACATATACTGCGACACCGCCGCGATTCTGCTGGCGCTCGAACATCTCAAGCCCGAACCCAGCCTGTATCCGGCGCCGCTCGGGACGCTGCACAAGGTCATGGCGAGCTGGGCCGGCGGGCCGCAGTTCCTCGCCCATGTCGGCGCCGCGATGGGAGGGATGCCCGAAGGCACGCGGTCCAAGGCCTTCATCGACGACCGCAAGGAACGTTTCGGTTTCGATTTCGGGAAGCTTGCCCGGGCCAGCCCGCACCTGACGTCGCAGGCGCTGACCGCGGCGCATTGGCTCGATGCCAGCCTGTCCGACGGCCGCGCCTTTGTCGGCGGCGAAGCGCCCGGCCATGCCGACCTGGCTTTCTATTCGAACATCTGGTTCGTCCGCGGCATCGCTTCCGCCAAGGCGACGAGCGACGAGATCTTCGCGCTGCCGCATCTTGCCGCCTGGTTCGCGCGGGTTGCCGGCCTCGGCCATGGCGTAAGCGTCGAAATCAGCGCCGATGACGCCATTGCCATCGCCAAGGCCGCCGTCCCCGCCGCCATCACCGGCAGCGTTGGCGGCGGCTTCACCAGCAGCGGCATCGGCGGCTTCGCCAGCAGCGGCATCGGCGGCTTCGCCGCGGGCCAGACGGTCGCGGTCAAGACCGACGGTTCGGGCGATGCGCCGGTCATCGGCCGGCTGGCGCGGCTCGATCCGACCGGGATCACCGTGCTGCGCGAAGGCGCCCGCTGCGGCACCGTCGCGGTGCATTTTCCGCGGCTGGGGCAGATGGTGGTGCCAGCCTGAGCCGGGCGAGCGGCGTTACGCCAGCTCGCCCTCGAGCCAGCTCTTCAGCTGCGATTTCGGCGCGGCGCCGACCTTGGTCGCCACCGGCGCGCCGTTCTTGAACAGGATCATCGTCGGGATGCCGCGCACGCCATAGCGCGTCGGCGCATCGGGATTGTCGTCGATGTTGATCTTGACGATCTCGACGCCATCGAGCTCGTTGTTGATCTCCTCGAGCGCCGGGCCGATCTGGCGGCACGGCCCGCACCATTCGGCCCAGAAATCGACCAGCACCGGCTTGGGGTTGTTGATGACATCGGCGTGGAACGAGGCGTCGGTAACGTGCTTGGCGGCCATGTCGGGCTCCTGCTGGTTCAGTCTGGCAAGATAGGCGCGACATCGTCCGGGTTCAACAACATCTCGTCCTGGGGGCGATGAAGCCGCATCAGCGCACCCGGCAGCGCGATCAGGCGCGGGCTTTCGGTATAAAGCAGCGCCGCCTTGACGCGCCGCCCCGGAAAAACCCGTTCAAGCGCCGCGACATAGGCCGCCATCTGGCGCAGGTAATAGGGTTCGACGGCTTGCGCACGCTCCGGCACCCGCCGCCCGGTCTTGAAATCGACCACGGTAACCTTTGTGTCGGTGACCAGCAGGCGATCGACCTTGCCGGCGACGACAATGCCGCCAACCACGGCGACGACCGGCGCCTCGACCAGCGCGCCTGTCGCGAACACGTCGGCAAACGCCGGATCATCGAGGATGCCGAGCACGACTCCGACCAGCGTCGCGGCATCGAGTTCGGGAACGCTCATCCGGCACCACGCCTCGCCGACATGGCGCCGTTTTTCGGGCGCAACATCGGGCAGCCGTTCGAACAGCGCGTGCAGCGCCGCGCCGCGCCGCGCCGCCGCCTTGGCCGCCTCGCCCGATGGCGGCGCGCTGACATCATCGGCGGCGATCGCCGACGGCGACAACGGCCGCGGTGGCCGCGCCTCGATCGGCGGCATCGTCGTCGCCCATGCCGGCAGCGTGCGCGCGTCATCGGGCACGATCATCGCCGCTACATCGTCGCGCGGCGCCGGCGCGCCGGTGCGATATTCCAGTGCGCCCGCCGTCCAGTCCATTGCATCGACACTGTCGGCCTCCAGCGATTCCATCGCCGCCTGAACGATCGCATACCAGCTGTCGTCGGGGGCTTTTGTCGCCTTGCCGCTCAGCGCCCCGCCGATGAACAGCAAATCCTCGGCACGGGTCAGCGCGACGTAAAGCAACCGGCAATGCTCGCGCTCGGCATCGGCGTCGGCGTCTTCGATATGTTGCGCCAACGGCCCGCTCAGCCCGGCGCGGTTGGCAAGGAAAACCGGCAGCACCGGGCCATTGTCGAACGGCATCAGCACCGGCGCGTCGCTGGCTTTGCGCTTGCGCGTCGCATCGGCCATGATGACGACTGGTGCCTGCAAGCCCTTGGCGCCGTGGACGGTCATCAACCGCACCGCATCCAAAGGCGCATCGGGGTCGCGCTTGATCTCGATATCATCGGCCTCGACCCAGGCGAGGAAGCCCTGCAACGACGGCGCATTCGCCGCCTCGAACGCCAACGCCTGGTCGAGCACCGCGTCGATGGCATCGCGGGCTTCCTCCCCCAGTCGCGCCAGCAATTTGCGCCGTCCGCCAAGCCGCGCATCCGACAGCACGCGCTCGAAAAATTCATATGGTGCGGCGAAATCGGCAAAGCCCAGCACGTCGAGCAGCCACGCCTTGGCGGCGATCACATTTGCATCGGCACTGGCGACGACGCGCTGCCAAAGCGTCCCCGTCCGGCCATCGGCAAGCCCGAACAAGGTCGCATGATCGAGCCCGAGGAACGGCGAGACCAGCAGCGACGCCAGCGTCAGATCATCGCCGGGTTGCAGCGCGAAACGCGCCAGCGCCAGCAAATCGGCGACCGCCAGCGGATCGGTCAGCTTCAACCGGTCGACCCCGGCCACCGGCACGCGGTTGGCGTGGAGCGCCGCGACCAGCGCGCCGGAAAAGGCGCTGCGGCTGCGCACGAGGACGAGGATATCCTGCGGCCGCACCGCCCGGCCCCGCGCCGGCAGGATCAGCGGATCGGCCGGATCGAGCCAGCGCGCGATCGTCGCCGCGATCTGGTGCGCCAGCCTTATCTCGGTTTTGGGCGCGCGCACCGGCTCGGCGTCATCGTCATCGTCGGCATCGTCGGGCACCGCCGCCATCACCACCGGCCACAGCGTTACCGCGCCCGCCGCGTCGGCGCGGTGCGGCACATGCGGCTTGACCAGCCCCGATCCGTCGAGAACGCCATGCCCCAGCGTTTCGGCGACCGCATCGACGACATCGAGCACCGCCGGCACCGAACGGAAATTCGTCGCCAGGTCGATGTTGCGCCACAGCTCGCGGCCGTCGTCGGCAAGCTGCTCGAACACTTCGCGCTGGTCGCGATAGATCCGCGGGTCCGACCCCTGGAAGCTGAAGATCGCCTGTTTGTAATCGCCGACGACGAACAAAGTGCGCTGCACCTCGCGGGCGCCGTCGCCGTCGAAAAACTCCTTGGTCAGCGCCTCGACGATCTGCCACTGGCGGGCGTTGGTGTCCTGTGCCTCGTCGACAAGCACATGGTCGATGCGCTGGTCGAGCTTGAAACGCACCCATTCGGCGGCGCCGGGGGCCTGCAACAGTCGCTGCGCCGCCGCGATCATATCGTCATAATCGACGACCCCGAGCCGCGCCTTGGCCAGCCGCCAGTCCGCCGCCAGCCTTTTGCCGACACGCAAATGGCAGGCGGCATGGGCAGCCGCCGCATACAGCCGTTGCCGGGCGCCGATTTCGAGCAAAATACCACCGGTTTCGGCGCAAAACGCCTTCAGCGATGGGTCGGCGGCATCGACCGCCTTGGGCACCATCGCCTTGCGCAAGCCGTGGTCGGCGGTGATGAACAGCCTGTAGAGCGCATCGAACTCGGCGTCGCGCTGTTCGAGCCAGCCGCGCAGCTTTGCCGCCAGCGTCAGCGCGTTGACCCCATTTGCCGCCGACAGCGCCGTCGCCAATTGCGCCAATCCGTCGCGATCGATCCGCGCCAGCGCCTCCGCGACGTCGCTCGCCGCATCGCCATCGGTGGGCAGGCCGAAACCGCGCCGCAACATCGGCTCGATGCCGTCGAGGCTGAGTCCCGCCAACGCCTCGCCATGGCTGCCGAGCCGCGCCGCCACCGCCGCC
>JANNJH010000056.1:0-3563 GCA_031405775.1 Sphingomonadales bacterium
GCCCCGGCTGATCCGGGCGAGATTTTGTTTGCCATGCCCGTGTTGACGGAGTCATGGGATAGCGATTGCGATCATACGCCCGACTCGGGGTTCGAGCATCGCTACCATTGGAGAATTTTACCATGGCGACACAGGCAAAACTTGCTTCGACTGCTGACATTGGCGACGCCGCGGCTGAGATCGCTGGCTTGGTGGCGCGGTCGCGGGCGGCGCAGGCGCAGATCGAGCATTACACGCAGGAACAGGTCGACGCGCTGATCCGCGCGATGGTCTGGTCGGTGGCGCGCGAGGATGTCGCCAAGCGCATCGCCCAGCACACCGTCGATGAAACCCAGCTTGGCAATTATGACGGCAAATTCCTCAAGATTTTCCGCAAGACCCGTGCCACGCTTTTCGACATCATCGATGACAAGTCGGTCGGCATTCTCGAAGAAGACCCGGTTCGCAACATCGTCAAGATCGCCAAGCCGGTCGGCGTCATCGGCGCGCTGTCGCCGTCGACCAACCCCGAAGCGACGCCGGTCATCAAGGCGATTTCGGCGATCAAGGGCCGCAACTCCATCATCATCGCGCCGCACCCGCGCGGCAAGCTGACCAACAAGCTGATCTGCGACCTGATGCGCGAAGCCATCGTCAAGATGGGGGCGCCCGCCGATCTGGTGATCAGTATCGACACGCCTTCGGTTGAAAAGACCAACGAGCTGATGCGCCAGTGCGATCGCGTCCTGGCCACCGGCGGCGCCGCGATGGTGACGGCGGCCTATTCGAGCGGCACCCCGGCGCTGGGTGTCGGCGCCGGCAATGCCGTCGTCACCGTCGACGAGACCGCCGATCTTGATGATGCGGCGACCAAGATCCTGTTGTCGAAGACGCTCGATCTGGCGGCCTCGTGCTCGTCGGACAACAGCGTCATCCTGGTTGACGCGATCTATGACGAGATGCTCGCCAAGCTCCAGGCCAAGGGCGGCTATATCCTCGATGCCGACGCCAAGGCAAAGTTCCAGGCGGTGCTGTGGGTCGATGGCCATATCAACGCCAAGGTCGTCGCCCAGACGCCGGAATTCATCGCCAGCTTCGCCGGCTTCGACATTCCCGATGGCACCAAGTTCTTCATCATTCCGGAAACCGGCTATGGCCCGGAATACCCGTTCTCGGGCGAGAAGATGACGGTCAGCATGGCGCTGTACCGCGCCCGGGACATCGACGAGGCGATCTTCCTGACCAACGCCATCCAGTCCTATCAGGGGCAGGGCCATAGCTGCGGCATCTATTCGAACAGCGACGCCAATATCATGAAGCTGGCCAATGCCACCCACACCTCGCGGGTCATGGTCAACCAGCCGCAATCGGCGTCGAACAGCGGCAATTTGTGGAACGGCATGCGCCAGACCTTCTCGCTGGGCTGCGGCAGCTGGGGCGGCAATGGCACCAACAACAACATCACCTGGCGCGACCTGATCAACGAGACCTGGGTGTCGAAGCCGCTGGCCGTCGCCAAGGTGTTGCCGAGCGATGATGTGCTGTTCGGCGATGTCATCGCCAAGCTGGACAAATCGGCGGCCTGATCGATGACATTGTATGAAACGCTGCTGGTCGAACAGCATGATGCCGTCACGCTTGTCCGCCTCAACCGGCCGCAGGCGCTCAATGCGCTCAACTCGCAGATTCTGGCGGAGCTGATCGCGGCGTTCGCGGCCTATGACGCCGATGCGTCGCAGCGCTGCCTGGTGCTGACCGGCAGCGACAAGGCCTTTGCCGCCGGCGCCGACATCAAGGAAATGGCGGACCAGTCGTTCGCGCAGATGTACGGCGCCAACTTCTTTGCCGGCTATGACAAGGTGACGGCCACGCGCAAGCCGTGGATCGCGGCGGTCAGCGGCTTTGCGCTCGGCGGCGGTTGCGAGCTGGCGATGATGGCCGATTTCATCATCGCGTCGGACACGGCCAAGTTCGGCCAGCCCGAGATCAAGCTGGCGGTGACGCCGGGCATGGGCGGGTCGCAGCGGCTGGTCCGCGCCATCGGCAAGGCCAAGGCCATGGAAATGTGCCTGACCGGACGCATGATGGACGCCGCCGAGGCCGAGCGTTCGGGGCTGGTGGCGCGCGTCGTGCCCATCGCCGATCTTGTCGCCGAAGCCTTGAAGACCGCCGCCGCGATCGCCGCGATGGCGCCGCTGGCGGCGCTGGCGGTCAAGGAGCAGGTCGATGCGGCGTTCGAGATGACGCTGTCGGCGGGCATTCGCTTTGAACGCCGGCTGTTTCACGGGTTGTTCGGGTCGCAGGACCAAAAGGAAGGCATGGCGGCGTTCGTCGCCAAGCGGCCCGGTGTCTGGACGGGGAAATAACCCCATAGTCGTCCCGGGCTTGATCCGGGAGCCACGCTTGCCCCGATCGCGCGACGAAGCGGGGTTCCGGGTCGCGCCCGGAAATTATAAAGGATAGGACAATATGGCAATCATCGCATTCATCGGCGTCGGCAACATGGGCGGCGGCATGGCCGCGAACCTGGCCCGCGCCGGCCATGAAGTCCGCGCCTTTGATCTGTCCGAGGACGCCGTCGCCCGCGCCGTCAGCCATGGCTGCACCGCCGCCACCTCGGCGCGCGCCGCCGCGGTCGGCGCCGACGTCATCGTCACCATGCTGCCCGCCGGCACCCACGTCTCCGCCGCATATCAAGGCGCGCTGTTCGCCGCCGCCGCGCCGCACGCCGTCCTGATCGACTGTTCGACGATCGACGTCGCCACGGCGCGCAGCGTCGGCGAAGCAGCGGCAAAGCACAGCCTGTTGATGGTCGACGCGCCGGTTTCGGGTGGCACCGCCGCTGCCGATGGCGGCACGCTGACCTTCATGGTCGGCGGCCCCGAAGCGGCATTTGCCGCAGCGCAGCCGATCCTTGCCAAGATGGGCAAGACCGTCATCCACGCCGGCAGCGCCGGCATGGGGCAGGCCGCCAAGATCTGCAACAACATGATATTGGGCGCGACAATGGTCGCCACCGCCGAAGCCTTTGTGCTTGCCGAAAAGCTTGGCCTTGAGGCCCAGACCTTTTTCGACATCAGCTCGAAGGCCAGCGGCCAAAGCTGGTCGATGACGAGCTATTGCCCGGTCCCCGGCCCGGTGCCGACATCGCCGGCCAACCGCGACTATGCCGGCGGGTTTGCAACGGCGCTGATGCTCAAGGATTTGAAGCTGGCGCTCGCCGCCGCCACCAACGCCGGCGCCAGCGTGCCGATGGGGGCGCAGGCCGAAGCGCTGTACCAGATGTTCGCCAACAACGGCGGCGGCGGCCAGGATTTCTCGGCGATCGTCAAGTTCCTGCGCGGGTAACGGAAAGGCCTCCGGAGGCTGGGGCCATTGGCCCCAGACCCCTTTTGTAAAGCGCGCCGCCAACAATTGGCATGGCGTTTCATCCCCCCGCTGCTACGCCTGTAAACGCAGCGGCATCCGCCGGGGGGGCAAGTTGCCGCCGTCCTCGACCACGACGCGGCACACCTCGCTCAGCAGCGCATTCTCGTCAGTGGCGTGCACCAGCGCCTGGTTGCAGTGGCTGATGGTCCGCAAGG
>JANNJH010000057.1:0-1303 GCA_031405775.1 Sphingomonadales bacterium
TGGCCAGATGTCGCCCACCGAGGTCGAGGAGCGCATGAGCGCCTTTTACGACAAGCGCTACGACGTGCTGCTGTCGACAACGATCATCGAATCCGGCCTCGATATCCCCAGCGCCAACACCCTCATCGTCCACCGCGCCGATCGCTTTGGTTTGGCGCAGCTTTACCAGATCCGCGGCCGCGTCGGCCGGGCCAAAACCCGCGCCTATGCCTATCTGACCACCCCCGCCGACCAGCAAATCACCGAAGGCGCCGAAAAACGCCTGCAAGTCCTCTCGGCGCTCGACACGCTCGGCGCCGGTTTCCAGATCGCCAGCCACGATCTCGACCAGCGCGGCGCCGGCAATCTGCTCGGCGACGAACAATCCGGCCATATCAAGGAGATCGGCTTCGAACTCTACCAGTCGATGCTCGAAGAAGCCATCCTTGAGGCACAAGCCCATGCGCGCGGCGTCAAGCCCCCCGCCGAAGCCTTCAGCCCGCAGATCACCGCCGAAGTCCCGATCCTCATCCCCGAACATTATGTCCCCGATCTCAACGTCCGCATGGCGCTGTATCGCCGCCTCAACGAGATGCAGGGCCGCGCCGACATCGATGGCTTCGCCGCCGAAATGATCGACCGCTTCGGGCCATTGCCGTCCGAAGCCGCCAACCTCCTCGCCATCATCGAGATCAAGCTGGCGTGTCTGGCCGCCGGCGTCGCCAAGCTGGAGGCCGGCATCAAGGGCGGGTTGGTCACCTTCCAGAACGACAGCTTCGCCAACCCCGAAGGCCTGCTCGCCTATATCCACCGCCTCGGCGCCCGCGCCAAGATCCGCCCGGACCAGAAACTGTTCATCGCCGCCGACTGGACCTCGGACGGGGTCCGCCTCAAGGGCGCCCTCGCGCTGGCCTCAACCCTCGCCAAACTCGCGGGCGGCGCAACGCTCAAACCCGCGACGCCCAAGCCCGCGCTGATCGCCAAACCCCTGCCGCCACGCCCCAACGTCTTCAAGGCCAAGATCAAGGGACGATAGTGCTGCCGGGGCGCAAGGCTCCGGGTCCCGATCGTCATCCCTGCGGCTGACAGAACGTCCACGATGTCCGCTTTGCGCCAAGTCGGTCACGCAGAAAGCCGACGCGCCGCAGCGGCTTGGCGCAATTCGACGGCCTAAGCCGCCATCAGCAGCTCGATCCGTTGAACCTCTGTTGCGAACGCCATGCAGAGCTGGCCGCGCTCGTCATCGGGCAACCATCGCGCCATCTGCGGGAAAACGACCTTGTGATACAGGAAAGTTGACCGATCCCACGGCACATCATCAACG
>JANNJH010000058.1:0-2551 GCA_031405775.1 Sphingomonadales bacterium
CCTTGCCGCGTCGTATCCGGGCCTGGGCAATGGCAGCGCCGACGACGTGTCTTCGTGTTTCATTTCAGGCGTATCTTGCCTTGAGCGCGATCATCGCCAGCGCCGCCTTGGCCGCGTCGCCGCCCTTGTCCTTTTCGCTCATGCGGGCGCGGGCCCAGGCTTGCGCCTCGTTTTCGACCGTCAATATGCCGTTGCCGATGGCGAGGCCGTCGAGCGTCAGCGCCATGATGGCGCGGGCGCTTTCGCCGGCGACGATCTCGAAATGATAGGTCTCGCCGCGGATGACGCAGCCGAGCGCGACATAGCCGTCAAAATCGCCGGAAGCGTCGGCGAAGGCGATCGCGGCGGGAATTTCGAGCGCGCCGGGGACGGTCAGCACGTCGTGGGTCGCGCCGGCGGCCTTCAACGCGGCACGGGCGCCTTCGATCTGGGCATCGGCGATGGCGTCATAGAAACGGGCTTCGACGATCAGGATATGCGACATCGGGATTGCTCTTTCTGGTGGCTTCAGGCCGGGCTGGTGGGGTGCGGCGGGATGGCGCGTTCGCCGACCACGTTGAGGCCATAGCCGACAAGCCCGACAATGTTGCGGTGTTTGTTGGTCAGCAGGGTCATGTCGGTGACGCCGAGATCGACAAGGATCTGCGCGCCGATGCCATAGTCGCGCAGATCGGTCGGATCGCCCTGACCGCGCGCCTTCATCTGGGTCGAGATGGTGTCGCGACCGCCGTCGCGGATGATGACGATGATGCCGGCGCCGGCGTCGCCGATGACGTCCATGACGCGCTGCAATTGTCCGGCGCGATCATTGGCTTCGTGGAAAAGATCGGTGAAGATCGACATGGTGTGGACGCGAACCAAAGTCGGCTTTCCGGCTTCGACACGGCCCTTTTGCAGCACCATATGCTCGGCATATTCGGCGGTGTTGAGGTAGGTCTTCGCCGTCCAGCGACCGCCATGGTGGCTGTCGATGGTGGTTTCGGCGATGCATTTGACCAGATGATCGTAGCGGCGGCGATAGGCGATCAAGTCCTGGATGGTGCCGATCTTGAGGCCGTGGTGGCGGGCGAAGGCGATGAGGTCGGGCAGCCGCGCCATGGTGCCATCGTCGTTCATGATCTCGCAGATGACGCCCGACGGGTTGAGGCCCGCCAGCCGCGAGACGTCGACGGCGGCCTCGGTATGCCCGGCGCGGACGAGGACGCCGCCATCGCGGGCGACGAGCGGGAAAACATGGCCGGGGTGGACGATATGTTCGGGGCCCTTGGACCCGTCGATGGCGACGGCGATGGTGCGGGCGCGATCGCCGGCCGAAATGCCGGTGGTGACGCCGTCGCGGGCTTCGATCGATACGGTGAAGGCGGTGCTGTGGCGGGTGCCATTGTGCTGCGCCATCAGCGGCAGGCCGAGTTGCTTCACCCGGTCCGACGCCAGCGTCAGGCAGATCAGGCCGCGGCCATAGCGCGCCATGAAGTTGATGGCGTCGGGGGTCGCCATCTGCGCCGGGATGACGAGATCGCCTTCGTTTTCACGGTCTTCGTCGTCGACGAGGATGAACATGCGGCCGTTGCGGGCTTCGTCGATGATGGCTTCGATGGGCGACAGCGCCGGCCCGGTTTCACGCTCGCGCAGATAGGATTCGAGCTTGCGCAAGGTTTCGCTGGTCGGGTTCCAATCGGCTTCGTCGAGGGCGCGAAGCGAATTGGCATGGAGTCCGGCGGCGCGGGCGAGGCCCGATCGGCTTTCATGGCCATCGGCGACCAGGGCGCGGATTTTTTCGATCAGGAGCGTACTCATCAGCGTATCTCACATTGTGATGTGATACATATTCATGCCATCACATCACAATGTCAAGTCAGGGCTTGCCGCATCCGGGCGAGGTAGCGTGCCAGCACGTCAATTTCGATGTTGAGCTGGTCGCCGGGCTTGATCGTGCCGAACGTCGTCGAGCTGGCGGTGTGCGGGATGATGTTGATCGTAAAAATCGCACCTATCTGGTTATCAGAAACCGTGTTGACTGTCAACGACACGCCATCGAGGCAGACCGAACCCTTGGGTGCGATGAACGGCGCGATATCCTTGGGCACCTGGATGGCGATCCGCGTCGAATCGCCATCGCGGCTGAGGCTTAGGATCGTGCCGACGGCATCGACATGGCCGGTGACAATATGGCCCCCCAGTTCATCGCCGATCTTGAGCGCGCGTTCGAGGTTCAGGCGGCGACCGACGCTCCATTGGCCGGCGGCGGTGCAACTTTGGGTTTCGTGGCTGACATCGACACTGAACGCGCCCGGCGCCTTTGAAACCACGGTCAGGCAGACCCCCGAACAGGCGACCGAGGCGCCGATCGCGAGCCCCGCCGTGTCGTAACCCGTATTGATGGTGACGCGCAGGTCGCCGCGCGCTTCGACGGCGCTGATATGGCCGATGTCGGTGGTGATGCCGGTGAACATCGCTCACGCCCGTTCGTAGTGCTCGACCGTATCCTCGCCGATCGTCTCAGAGGCGAGCAACTTGAGGCGCGGCGACCTGGTGAGCGCGGTGAGCGGCA
>JANNJH010000059.1:0-1918 GCA_031405775.1 Sphingomonadales bacterium
GCGGGACAATCGGCCTCCCGGCAAACGCCAGGATGAACGTCACCAAGTAAAGCGCCAGCGGCACGATCCATAACAGCGGCACCGGCGTGATGTCCGTCGTGATGGCCGTAGTCACGCCCATGAGCAAGCTCGACGGCGCGAAAGACAGCAGGATCCAACGTATCCACGGATCATTCCGACTTGTCACGGCCCTGGTGACCAGTTTCGGTCCCGCCACGCGCAATGTCATTACGGCACAGACAACGATCAATAGCGCATAGACGCCGTAACCCACCGCCCACCAGCCGCGACGCTGCTGGGCATCTTTGTCGGCGGCGTACTGTTCAAGGCGCTGGGGCTCAAGCGCGCCGTGCTGGTCAGCCTCGTCCTGATGGCGGTGTCGAACATCAGTTTCGCCGCACTGGCCTTGATCGGGCACAGCAACGCCGGGCTGGGCGCGGCGATGAGCTTTGAAAACTTCGCCAGCGGTGTCGGCGGCGTCGCCATCGTCGCCTATCTGTCGGCGCTGTGCGACCTGCGCTTTACCGCGACGCAGTTCGCGCTGCTGTCGGCGGCGGCTTCGGTGCTCGGCCGGCTGTTCAGCGCATCGACCGCCGGCGCGATGATCGAGGCGCTGGGATTTGTCGATTTCTACCTGCTGACAACGGTGCTGGCGCTGCCTGGAATCGCGATTTTCGTGTATATGCTGCGCGCCGGGCTGGTCGATGACGCGCTGCCGCCGCAGCAGGGCGGCGCGACGCTGTAACAATTCGGCGCTATGGCCCTCCGCAACGCGCCGTTCCGGTGCCAGGGAGTGGTTGTCATGGGCCTTGCTCTTAGCCGTCAGACCGCCGTCGCCGCGCACCTGCTTGCCGCGGCGCCGTTCATCCACCGGGTCGGCCGGCTCGATGTGCGCCTCGCGGTTTCGGAGGCCGAAATCGCCGCCGCCCAGGCGCTGCGCTACCAGATATTTTACGACGAGATGGGCGCGACCCCGACGCCCGCCATGGCGCGCGTCCGCCGCGACATCGATCCCTATGATGCGATCTGCGACCATTTGCTCGTCGTCGATCACGGCCTTGATGGCCGCCCGCACGTCGTCGGCACCTATCGATTGCTGCGCCAAAACGTCGCGCAGGCGCACAGCGGCTTTTACGCCGCCGGCGAATATGACCTGTCGCGGCTGATCGACCAATCGGCGACGGGGGGGCAGTTGCTCGAACTCGGCCGCAGCTGCGTCGCCCCGGCGTGGCGCAACAACGCCACCATCACGCTGTTGTGGCGCGGCATCGCCGCCTATCTCCAGACGCATCGCATCGGCCATATGTTCGGCTGCGCATCGCTCCACGGCGCCGATCCGCTGCTCCACGCCGCCGAACTTTCCTATCTTTACCACCACCATCTGGCGCCGCTGGAATTGCGCGCCCGGGCGCTGCCAGAACATCATGTCGCGATGGACCGGCTTCCCGCCGCCGCGATCGACAGCCGCGCCGCTGCCCGCGCGCTGCCGCCGCTGATCAAGGGCTATCTGCGCGTCGGCGCGATGATCGGCGATGGCGGCTTTGTCGATCGCCAGTTCAACACCGTCGATGTCTTTGTCATCATGCCGGTCGATCGCATCACCAGCCGCTATGCCGGGCGGTTTGTCGGGGCCAACGACGCGCAATAGCGGTGTTCCACTGCGCGGGCCGGTTCCGGCTCTACGCGGACTTTATTGCGCCGGTTCCGGTTCGGGCGGCGGGTTGATCGCCTCGTTGACCCGCGCCGCGGTGTCGGCGACCGCGCCGGGGTCGATCTCGCCGGTGACGGCGTCGTTGATGAGGCCCGATACCGCGTCGGCGGCGGCGCCGGCGTCGGGTCCGGCGAGGCCGTCGATGATGTCGCCAAAATCGGTTCGCGGCGGCGCCCGCCGCGCCAGCACGCCGTCCTGGGTCAGTGC
>JANNJH010000060.1:0-3151 GCA_031405775.1 Sphingomonadales bacterium
GACCTCCATGCGATCACCGTGGCGCAGGACCCGACCGAGTTGCGTAACTCGATCCGCGGCGTTACGGCGGCCTACATCGCCAGCGGTCTCGATCCGAAGCGGTCGATCCTGTTCAATCAGAGCCAGGTGTCGGGCCATGCCGAACTCGGCTGGATTTTCAACTGCGTTGCCCGTCTCGGCTGGTTGAACCGCATGACGCAATTCAAGGAAAAGGCCGGCAAGGATCGTGAGAATGCGTCCGTCGGTCTCTACGCCTACCCCAATCTGATGGCCGCCGACATCCTGCTCTACCGGTCGACGCATGTTCCCGTCGGCGACGACCAGAAACAGCATCTCGAACTCGCCCGCGACATCGCCGCAAAGTTCAATTCCGACATGGGGGTCGAGCTGTTTCCGCTGCCCGAACCCGTCATCCAAGGCCCCGCCACCCGCGTCATGTCGTTGCGCGACGGCAGCGCCAAGATGTCGAAGTCCGATCCCAGCGACGCCAGCCGCATCAACCTGACCGACGATGCCGACATGATCGCCCAAAAGCTCAAGCGCGCCAAAACCGACGCCGATGCGCTGCCATCCGAAGCCGCCGGGCTCGCCGGACGGCCGGAAGCCGCCAACCTCGTCGGCATCATGGCGGCATTGACCAACACCAGCGTCGCCGATGTGCTGGCGCGGCACGGCGGCGAGGGTTTCGGCAAGTTCAAGCCGGCGCTCGCCGAGGTCATGGTTGCAACGCTCGCGCCGATCAGCGCGCGCTTCAACGAACTGCGGCGTGACACGGCGGGGCTCGATGCCGTCCTCGCCGATGGCGCCGCCCGTGCCCGCGCCATCGCCGAGCCGGTGCTCGCCGAGGTGCATCGCGCCGTCGGCTTCACGGCCTGAGCTTTGGTCACGTCGCCGCCAGCGGCGCGAATTCACCAGCCCTTAACTTGAAACGGCGCAGGATAATGCGCATTTGAAGGCGAGTTTAGCCAAGAAGGTCCGCGATCATGTCCCCGATCCGTCACGCTTTTATCCGCCGGGCCATCGTGCCCGCCGCCGTGCTTGCCCTGCTGGCGGGTTGTGCCCCGACGTTCGAGGCGCGGGTGGCGCGCTTCTCGATGATGCCGCCGCCGGCGAGCCAAAGCTTTGTCATCGAGCCGCGCGATCCGGCCAATGCCGGCGGCCTTGAATTCGCGTCCTATGCCCATCTGGTGCGCCAGCGGCTGGTCGCCCATGGCTATGTCGAGGCCGCGAGCCCGGCGCAGGCCAGCCTGATTGTCCTGCTCGATTATGATGTCGGACCGCCGCGCGAAAAGATCGAGGTGCGTCCCGGCTGGGGCGGCGGTTGGGGCGGCGGCTGGGGCGGCTGGGGTCCGGGCTTTGGTCACGGCTTTGGTCACGGCTTTGGCTGGCACCCCTATTGGGGCGGCGGCTGGGGCCGTGGTTACGGTGGCTGGGGCGGTTGGGGTGGCTGGGATGGTTGGGGCGGCAGCGAAGTCTATTCGGTCACCGAGTACAATAGCCAGTTGGCGATGAACATCGTGCGCGCCGCCGACAAGGCCAGCGTCTTCGAAGGCCGCGCCGAAACCATCAGCACGACGAACAATCTGACCCAGCTGGTGCCCAATCTGGTGACGGCGATCTTCACCAACTTCCCCGGCAACAGCGGCGAGACGGTGCGCGTCCGCTTCGATCCGGCGCAACCGGCCAAGCCGCCTTCGGTCACGCCGGTGCGGTAGAAGCTTGCTTCTCGCCGCGATGGAGCGGCGTCCTTACTGCGGGACCTCTTCCTCGGTGCCCATGCGATTGGCGCGGTCCTGCGCCCAGGCATCGACCTGTTTTCGGTTGCAGCCGATCATGCCGCCGGAGCCGACCGCCGAGCAACTGCCGATCGCGCCACCGGCGCCGCCGGCCGAATCGCCGAGCAGCAGCGCACGGTTGGCGATGAACGGGCTGACCCGGACATTGGCGTCGCGCAATTGCTGGGGAATGCGATAGATTTCGGAATCGGGCAATCGGGCGCAGACGACGACTTCGTCGGGCGAGGACGGCTTGGGGCATTCCTCGGAGCCGAACACCGTGACGAGGCGCTGGCGCGGCTGGCTTCGATCGGCATTGGCGGCGGGTTCAGGCTTCAATGTCGATCGCGGCGGCGCTGCGGCACCGCCCGGCGCGGAAGTGACTTGCGCCGATACCGACGATCCGAGGCCCAGAGCCAGCACCAGCATTATCGTCGCACGCATGTCGGTCTACTCCAATACTCTACCGGCCGATCTTAGAGGGTTTTCAAAGCCGGCGGAACCGGGAAACGCTACCGCCGTTGACGCCTGATGGACGTGCATACGGCGCTGGCGGCGCGGCGCGATGCGGTGTTGAATGGCTGGCGTGCCGCTGTTGAGTCTGTGTGAAAGGAACTGACCATGCGTATCGTCGTGCTGTTCAACCTCAAGCCGGGAACCGACCCTGCTGCTTATGAAGCCTGGGCCAAGGCGCGGGATATTCCGGGCGTGCGGTCGTTGCCTTCGATCGATGATTTCCAGGTCTATCGCGCTACGGGGCTGCTCGGCAGTGATGGCAGGCCGCCCTATGACTATATCGAAGTCATTGATATTTCAGACATGGATGGCTTCCGGAGCGATGTCGCCACCGAGGCTTCGGTCGTGATCGCGCGGGAATTCGGCGACTGGGCCGAAGCGCCGGTGTTCATGCTGACCGAGTCCCTGAGCCTGGCGTGATGCGGCGGTTCGAAGGCAAGGTCGTCGTCGAGTCGCGCCCCTCGCGCCCGCGATCGGGAGATCAGTTGACGACAGCCGCCTGCATGGCGTCGAGGCGCGCGATCGCCGCTTCATTGCCGGCGGTGCGGGCGGCGGCGAGGTCGATGGCGACCTGCGCGGAGTCGATATCACCCACCGGCGTGGCGTTTTCCGCGAGGATGGTCAGCCCCTTGTCGCTGACTTCGGCAAAGCCGCCGTCGACAAAGATACGCCGGGTCAGCGAATTCGAATCGGCTTCGTAGATGGCGATGACGCCGGGGCGGATCGTCGACATCAGCGGGGCGTGGCCGGGGAGGACGCCAAAGTCGCCCTCGGTGCCGGGGACGACGACCATCGCGACCTTGCCCGACGACAGCAGGCGTTCGGGGGAGACGAGTTCGAAGTTGAACAAATCGGCCATG
>JANNJH010000061.1:0-1461 GCA_031405775.1 Sphingomonadales bacterium
GGTTACGAATCGACCGAGACCGACTGGCGGAAGCTGATCGAGCGGAAGGATATCGACGCGGTCGATATTTGCGTGCCGAACAATCTGCACAAAGAGATCGCGTTGGCCGCCGCTGCCGCCGGCAAGATGATCCTCTGCGAAAAACCGTTGGCGATGAACACCGCCGAAGGGGAAGAGATGTGTGGCACGAGATTTTCGATGCGGATGCCATATTCGCCGGCCTTGTAATATCCCGGCTCGTTCGACACGATCATCCCCGCCGCCAGCGGTTCGTCGCCGCCGGGCTGGGCTGGGCTCGACGCGATGCGCTGCGGGCCTTCATGCACCGACAGGAAGCTGCCAACGCCGTGGCCGGTGCCGTGATTATAATCGAGCCCGACCTCCCACAGATACTGCCGCGCCAGCGTGTCGAGCTGGATGCCGCGCGTGCCGACCGGAAAGACGGCGCGGGCCAGCGCGATATGGCCCTTGAGGACGCGGGTGAAGCGATCCTGCATTTCAGGCGTCGGCGTGCCGACGATCATGGTGCGGGTGACATCGGTGGTGCCATCACGATATTGTCCGCCCGAATCGACGAGATATATCTGGTCAAGCGCGATCGGCCGGCTGCTTGCTTCGGAGACACGATAGTGCGGGATGGCGGCGTTGGGGCCGGCGCCGGATAGGGTGTCGAAGCGGAGATCCTCCAGCACATTGGTCGCATCGCGGAACTGACGCAGCCGGGCGGCGGCGGACATTTCGGTGAGCTGCGCCTTGGGCGCCTCGGCGGCGAACCAGTGCAGGAAGCGCGTCAGTGCCGCACCGTCGCGGCGGTGCGCGGCGATGGTGCCGGCGATTTCCACCGAGTTCTTGATCGCCTTGGGCAACACGCACGGGTCGCGCGCCTCGGTGACGACGGCGCCGCCGGCGGCAAGCGCGGCGAAAATCGCGGCGACGGCGCTGGCCGGATCGGCGACGACGGTCTTGCCGGAAAAGCCGCCGAGCGCGGCCTCGAAGCCATCGCGCGGATGGCTGCGGACCTGCGGCCCAAGATGGGCGCGAACGGCGTCGGAGAGTTTTTCCGGCGCGGTGAACAGATCGACCGAGGCATCGGCGTGGACGATGGCAAACGCCAGTGCCACCGGCGTGCGGTTGACGTCGCGGCCGCGAATATTAAGCAGCCAGGCGATCGAATCGAGCGCGGTGATGACGACGGCATCGGCGCCGCGCACCTTGAGCCAGGCGGCGATATCGGCGCGTTTTTCAGCGGCGCTGCGACCGGCGTTCTCTTGGGGATGGACCTCGATCCGCGCCGCGCTGGGCGCCGGGCGATCGCGCCAGATGCTGTCGATCGGGTTGGCGGTGACGGCTATGAGTTCGGCGCCCTTGGGGCCAAGCAGCTTCGAAGTCGCGGCGGCCCAGCCCCGCGTGTGCAGCCAGGCATCATAGCCGATGCGATCGCCCTTTTGCGCATGATCGCCG
>JANNJH010000062.1:0-1092 GCA_031405775.1 Sphingomonadales bacterium
GGCAGCATCGAATATGCCGTGGCCGTGCTCGGGGTTCCGCTGATTGTCGTCATGGGTCACGAACGCTGCGGTGCCGTCGCCGCCGCCATCGATGTGGTGACAAAGAACACGCTGTTCCCCGGCAGCATCGGTCGGATGATCGAACCGATCATCCCGGCGGTTCTACAGGCGCGTGCCGCTGGTGGTGATTTGCTCGACGCCAGCGTGCGCGCCAACGTCATGCGCACCGTCACCCGGCTGCGCACCGCCTCCGAGCCAATGATCCTGAAACCCTATCAGTCGGGGGCGCTGAAAATCGTTGGTGCGCGCTACGATCTCAACGACGGACGTGTCGAATTCTTCGAATAGTTTCGATTCATCCGCGTTGCTGTCAAAGGCCGGGCCGGTCACCCGAGCGGCGAACTGGCCTGCGTCACTCCGCCTTCAACGGCCGCGCCAGCAACGCCGCCACCGTCTCGCGCAGCGGCGCCCCCGCCAGCAGCGCCGCGACGCCTTGCGTGATCGGCATCTCGACATCGACGGCGCGCGCCGCTTCGACCAGCACCGGCGCCGTGCTGGCGCCTTCGGCCACCGTGCGTGTCGCCGCCAGCAAGTCCGCTGCCTTTTCGCCGCGCCCGATGCCCATTCCGAGCGCGAAGTTGCGGCTGTTCGCCGACGAGCAGGTCAGCACCAGGTCGCCGAGCCCCGACAGCCCGGCCAGCGTTTCCGCCCGCGCGCGCCGCGCGCCAGCCCAAAGCGCGTCATTTCGGCAAAGCCCCGCGCGATCAGCGCCGCCCGCGCATTGAGCCCGAGCCCGGCGCCCTCGACCACCCCGCACGCGATCGCCAGCACATTCTTCACCGCGCCGCCGATTTCCGCCCCGATCACGTCGTCGCTCAGATACGGCCGGAACGCCGGTCGCGCCAGGCGCCGCACCAACGCCGCGCCCAGCGCCGCGTCCGCGCACGCCAGCGTCACCGCCGTCGGCAGCCCGCGCGCCACTTCGCCGGCAAAGGTCGGCCCCGACAGCACCGCCACCGCCGCATCGCTGACATCGGCGACGACCTCGGCCATCAGCTTCAACGATCCCGCCTCGATGCCCTTGGCGCACAG
>JANNJH010000063.1:0-2182 GCA_031405775.1 Sphingomonadales bacterium
TCTCGGCATAGGCCGCCGCCACTGTCTTCACATAATCGGGGGTCAGTTCGATCTCGCCCATCTTGTCGAGAATCCGCAGCTGCACGATCATCATCTGCCGCACCAGCATCTCGAGCGCGGTGATCCGTGCCACCGCGGCGACAGCGTCGAGTTCGACGGATTGGTCCTCGTCCATGGGCCAGCTTAGCATATGGGCTTGGCTTGCATACCCCGCCTCGGTTGCGGCATGTCGTGTCGATGCAACGCACGCTTTCCGCCCGCGTCGAACGCTTTCCGGTGCGCGGCAGCTTTGTCATCGCCCGTGGCGCCAAGACGCATGTCGATGTCGCGGTCGCGCAGGTGACGATGGGCGACCACCGGGGGCGTGGCGAATCGACGGCGATCTATTATCGCGGCGAGACCGCCGAATCGGTGGTGGCGGCAATTCTGGCGCAAACCGACGCGATCGCCGCCGGGGCGACGCGCGCCGACCTGTTGACGTTGATGCCTGCCGGCGCGGCCCGCAACGCGCTTGATGCGGCGCTGTGGGATCTTGAGGCAAAGGCGACGGGCCAGCGCGTCTGGCGGATGCTCGGGCTGCCGGTGCCGCGACCGCTGCTGACCGCCTATACGATCAGCCTAGGCGACCCGGCGACGATGGCGGCGGCGGCGCAAATTGCCAAGGCTCGCGCGCTGCTCAAGCTCAAGCTTGGCGGCGATGGCGGCCCGGATGCCGATATCGAGCGCGTCGCCGCCGTGCGCCGCGCCGCCCCCGATGCGCGGCTGACCGTTGACGCCAATGAAGCCTGGGGCGGCAGCGATATCGCCCGCACCGCCGCCGCGCTGGCGCGGTATAGCGTCGAGCTGATCGAACAGCCGGTGCCGGCGGGGCAGGACGCGTTGTTGGATGGGGTGCGATCGGTGGTGCCGCTGGCGGCGGACGAAAGCTGTCACGATCGCGCCAGCCTCGATGCCATCGTCGGCCGCTACAGCCATATCAACATCAAGCTCGACAAGGCCGGCGGGCTGACCGAGGCGCAGGCGCTGGTCCATGCCGCACGCACGCGCGGGCTGGGGGTGATGACCGGCTGCATGTTGTCGACCTCGCTCGGCATCGCGCCGGCGTTCTACATCGCGATGCAGGGCCAATATGCCGATCTCGACGGGCCGTTGCTGATCGAGGATCGGCCGGGCGGGCTGAAGTTCGAACATTCGGATGTGTGGCCGCCCGAGGCCGAACTCTGGGGGTGAGGCCTCTCCCCAGGGAGAGCGGCGCGCCGGATAAATTGCGCCGCGCCGCGAGCGCGCCTATTGTCGTCCGATGGCCTCTCGCTCCGACACTGTTCCCAACCGCCGCGCCATCATCGATCGGCGTGAGCTCGCCGATGCGCTCGCCGAAGAAATGGCGCTTGTCGATGGTTTCCAGCCGCGGCGGGCGCTGGTGGCGACGATGTTGCAGGGCGCGCTGGCGCATGGCCGCGCCGAACTCCAGCGGCGGCTGCGCGAATCGCCGGCCAAGGGCCTCGAACTGGCGGGCGCGCACGCCTTCCTCGTCGATCAGCTGCTGCGGCTGTTGTTCGACGCGGTGGTGTCCGATCTTTACCCGGCGACCAGTCGCACGTCGGCGGAACGGCTGACGCTGGTTGCCGTCGGCGGTTATGGCCGCGGCCAGATGGCGCCGTTTTCCGACATCGACCTGTTGTTCCTCACCCCCTGGAAGCAGACGCCGTGGGGCGAGCAGGTCATCGAGACGATGCTTTACCTGCTGTGGGACATGGGGCTGAAGGTCGGCCATGCGACGCGCTCGTTGGACGACGTGGTGCGCATGGCCAAGGCCGATATCACCATCCGCACGGCGCTGCTCGAATCGCGCTTCGTCTGGGGTGACCAGCCGCTTTACGAGGAAGCGACGCTGCGTTTCCGCAAGGACGTCGTCGCCGGCACGGCGAAGGCCTTCACCGCCGAAAAACTTGCGGAACGCGACGAACGCCATAAAAAGATGGGCGACAGCCGCTATGTCGTCGAACCCAATCTAAAGGAGGGCAAGGGCGGGCTGCGCGATCTCCACACGCTGTTCTGGATCGGCAAATATGCCTATCAGGTCGAAACCGTTGCCGAGCTTGTCGACAAGGGCCTGCTGACCGCCGCCGAATTGAAGCAGTTCCGCCGCGCCGAAAGTTTTTTGTGGGCGGTGCGGATCAAC
>JANNJH010000064.1:0-1272 GCA_031405775.1 Sphingomonadales bacterium
TTGAGGCTGTTCGATTTGAAGGCGCGGGCGAGCGCGCCCTTCAGTTTGCCCTTGGCCATCGCGGCTTCCAGAATCGCCTTGTCGGCGATGATCCAGGCGCCGCGCCCCGGCAGTTTCGCCGCCAGATCAGCCGCGACCTGCTCGTCGGGGCCGACGGCAAGACGGATCAGCGCCGCACGGGGTCCGTGCGCGCCTGTCAGGATGCAGCGCCTTTCGGGCGCCGCAGCCGTGTCGCCCATGCTGTCGGACGTCAGATGCTCATCGTGTTCCATCCGCGGGTGCGTCCTCCCCGGTGGTTTCGTCTTCGAACCAATGCGCGCGCGCGGCCATGATGATGCGGTTGCCGTCATCCTCGCTGATGCCGAAATCGCGCAGCACGCCGAGATTTTTGGAAACCAGTTCGTCGGTGGCGAGATCGCCCAGATCGTCGAGCGTCTTGATGCCCTTCTTGCCGAGCGCCACCAGCATGGCTTCGCTCAGGCCCTCGATGGCGGCGACGTCATCCTCGACACCCAAGGCGATGCGTTCGTCGCGCGCCGTGGCTTCGCGGCGTTCGAGCGCTTCGATGGCGCGCTTTTGCAGCTCGCCGCCAAGGTCCTCGTCAAAGCCTTCGATCGAGGCGATTTCGCTAAGATCGACATAAGCCACTTCTTCGAGTTCGGAAAAGCCTTCGGCGACGAGCAGCTGCGCCAGCGTCTCGTCGACATCGAGTTCGCTTTCGAACATCGCCGACTTTTCGGTGAATTCCTTCTGGCGACGTTCGGATTCGTCGGCTTCGGTCATGATGTCGATCTGGCGCCCGGTCAGTTGCGAGGCGAGGCGGACGTTCTGGCCGCGGCGACCGATGGCGAGCGAAAGCTGGTCATCGGGAACGACGACGTCGATACGATTGTCTTCCTCGTCCATCACCACCTTGGATACTTCGGCGGGTTGCAGCGCGTTGACGACAAAGGTCGCGACATCGGGCGACCAGGGGATGATGTCGATCTTTTCCCCTTGAAGTTCCTGGACAACCGCCTGGACGCGGCTGCCCTTCATGCCGACGCAGGCACCGACCGGGTCGATGCTCGAATCGCGGCTGATGACGCCGATCTTGGCGCGGCTGCCGGGATCGCGGGCAACGGCCTTGATCTCGATGATGCCGTCATAGATTTCCGGCACTTCCTGGGCGAACAGCTTTTTCATGAACTCGCCGGCGGAGCGCGACAGGAAGATCTGCGGCCCGCGGGCTTCGCGGCGAACACTGCTGATCAGCGCGCGAACACGGTCACC
>JANNJH010000065.1:0-4842 GCA_031405775.1 Sphingomonadales bacterium
GTGTCCCCTCTCCCGCAAGTGGGAAAGGGGGAGCTTCATTCTTTGCGCGCTACCCCCTAAAGGCAAAGAAATCCCCCGCCGCCGGAAGCAAACCCACCATCGTGAACCCACCTCCCGCCATCAGCGTCGCCGCGCTCTACCGCTTCACGCCTGTCGCCGATTGCGCTGCCATCGTCGCGCAACTCGATCGCGCCTGCCGCGACCATGGCGTCAAGGGCACACTGCTGCTCGCTCCCGAGGGCATCAACGGCACCATCGCCGGATCGCCCGACGCCATCGATGCCGTGCTCGATCACATCCGCGCGCTGCCTGGCTGTGCCGATCTCGAGGTCAAGCTGTCGACGGCCGCCGCGGTGCCGTTCCACCGCCTCAAGGTGCGGGTGAAGCGCGAAATCGTCACCATGGGCCAGCCCGACATCGACCCCTTGGCGGCCGGCCATTACGTCGCGCCCGAGGACTGGAATGCCCTGATCAGCGCACCCGGCACCATCGTCATCGACACCCGCAACGATTACGAAGTCGCGGTCGGCAGTTTTGCCGGCGCCATCGACCCGGCAACGCACAGTTTCCGCGATTTTCCGGCGTGGTTCCGCGCCCACCGCGACGCGCTGTTCGCCGGCGAGGCCGCGCCGCGCGTCGCGATGTTCTGCACCGGCGGCATTCGCTGCGAAAAGGCCACCGCCTTCCTGAAATCCGAAGGCATCGCCGACGTCCATCACCTGCAGGGCGGCATCCTCAAATATCTCGAAACTATCGCCCCCGAGGACAGCCTGTGGCAGGGCGAATGCTTCGTTTTCGATGAGCGCGTCAGCGTCGGCCACGGCCTTTCGCCCGGCAGTCTTGAGCTTTGCCGGGCTTGCCGGACGCCGGTCAGTGCGGCGGATCGCGCTTCAATGCTCTATGCCGAGGGCGTCAGTTGTCCCGCTTGCCATGCGACCCGCAGCGACCGCCAGCGCGCCGGTTACGCCGAACGCCACCGCCAGACCGGGCTCGCGCAAATCCGCGGGCAGGCGCATGTCGGCGCGGTGTGGACGCCGAAAAACCCAGAAGCCGAAAATGTTGCCTGAACCGCCGATCCTCTACAGCTTTCGGCGCTGCCCCTATGCGATGCGGGCGCGCATGGCGCTGCTGGTCGGCGGCATGGCTTGCGAGCTTCGCGAAGTCGCGCTCGGCGCCAAGCCCGAAGCGCTGCTCGCGGCGTCGCCCAAGGCCACCGTGCCGGTGCTGGTGCTCGCAGATGCCACGGTCATCGACGAAAGCCTCGATATCATGCGCTGGGCGCTGGCTTGGTCTGATCCCGAAGATTGGCTTGGCGGCGACGACCTGGCGTTGATCGCGACCAACGACGGCGCCTTCAAATTCCACCTCGATCGCTACAAATACCCCGATCGCCATGATGGCGACCCGATCGCGCACCGGGCGGCGGCGCTGGACATCCTCGGGGGGCTCGAAACCCGGCTTGTCGCGCAGGCCAATCTTTGCGGCGATGCGCGCGCGCTGACCGATATCGCGATCATGCCGTTCGTCCGGCAGTTCGCCCGCACCGATCCGGCGTGGTTCGACGCGCAACCGCTGCCGGCGCTGCATCGATGGCTGGCACGGCACATTGCCTCGCCGCTGTTCGCAGCGGCGATGATCCGGCGTCCGCGCTGGCGCCCGGGTGACGCGCCGACGATGCTCGATTAATCGGCGCCGCCGCCGGCCCCGCCGCGGACCAGCGGCAGCAGCGAAGCGCCGGCAGCGACTGCAACAACCCCAGCGCCGGCACCGTCTGGATTCATTTCCGGGACTCTCTGGCTTCGCGGCCCGGTTTCGCGCTAATCGTCCGGCTTATGCTCAACTTTCGCCTGTCCTTGCCGCTCGCCTGCCTTGTTGCTGTCGTCGCCGGGGCGCTCGCGGCGCTGGGTTTCGAGCCGGTCAATTGGTGGCCGCTGACCATCATCGGCATCGCCGTGCTGATCGGGCTGATCGACACCGCCGCCAGCCGCCGCCGCGCCGTCTTGGTCGGCTGGCTGTTCGGCACCGGGCATTTTATCGCCGGGCTCGGCTGGATCGCCACCGCCTTCAGCTTTCAATCGAAGATGCCGCCGCTGCTCGGCTGGGTCACCGTCGTGCTGTTGTCGATGTTCCTGGCGCTCTATGTCGGTTTCGCCGCCGGAGCCACCCGCGCCGTCGCCCGGACGCCGCTGGCGCGAATCCTCGCTTTGGCCGCATTGTGGATGCTCGGCGAATGGCTGCGCGGCTGGGTGCTCACCGGCTTTTCGTGGAATCCTCTCGGCGCCGCCTGGCTCGCGGCCCCCGGAATCGCCCAGTTCGCGGCGCTCGGCGGCGCGCTGTCGCTGTCGGGGCTGGTCGTGGTTGCCGGCGGCGGGCTCTGGCTGATGGTTCGGCCGGGAAGCGCACCGGTGGAACGGCTCGTCGGCACCGGGCTCGGGCTGGCCGTGGCGATCGCCGGGGTGATTGGCTCCGGCATGGCGTCAGGCTATTATTCTGCCGACAGTCCGCTGGTCTTCCTCGTCCAGCCCAATATCGGCCAGGAGGAGAAATACAGCGAAGGCGCCGAGGAAGCGCACCTGCGGACCTATCTCGAACTGACCGCGTCGGCGCTCGCCGCCGCGGTTGCCGCGCCTGATGCCGGTATCGCCAGACCGGCAGCCGTCGATGCCGCCGCGACGGCGGATTTCGGCACGCTGGCGCCGGCGGCCGCATCGCCGATAGCGCCTGTCGCGACGCCAGCACCGGCCGCACCCCCCGGCGGCGGCATCAACGCAGAACTCGCCGGAAACCGCCCTGGCGCGCTGATCATCTGGTCGGAATCGGCGGTGCCCTATGCCGTCGAGGCGGATCCGCGGGTCCGCGCCCGCCTCGCCGCCGTGCTCGGGCCAAAGGATCTGCTGTTGTTCGGCGGAGTCGCGGTCAATCGCGACGCGCGCGGCGCTGTCACCTCGCTGACCAACAGCCTGTTCGTCCTCGATGCCGGCGGCAATCTGCGCGGCCGTTATGACAAGGCGCATCTTGTGCCGCTGGGCGAATATGTCCCGGCGCGGTCGCTGATGACGGCGCTTGGCGTGGCGCGGCTGGCGCCGGGCGACCTCGATTTCAAGCCGGGGCCAGGGCCGCGAACGCTGGCGCTGCCGGGGTTTCCGGCGGCCGGCATCCAGATTTGTTATGAAATCATCTTCCCCGGCGCGGTGGTCGATGCGACGCACCGCCCGGCGTGGATCGTCAACATCTCCAACGACGCCTGGTTCGGCGCCAGCGGGCCGCCGCAACATCTTGCCCAGGCGCGGTTGCGCGCCATCGAGGAAGGGCTGCCGATCGCCCGCGCCACGCCGACCGGGATCAGCGCGCTTGTCGATGCCAATGGCCGGATCATCGTTTCCCAGGCCCAGGGCGTGCAGGGCGTGGTTTCGGCGCAGCTGCCGCCGCCGCTGCCGGCGACGCTGTTCGCGCGATCCGGCCACCTCGTTCCGGCCGTGCTCGGGTTGCTGCTGCTCGCCGCGGCGCTGGGCCTCGATCGGGCGTCGCTGCAACCCGGACGGCAGGCGCCGCAACCAACGTTCGTGCCGATGACCGTGGAACTGCCGACGCCCGAACCGTGGCGCCCGCAGCAACCACCGCGCGCACCGCGAATCGCGCAGCGACGCCAGCCCCAGCGGCGGGTCGCGCCTGGCCTGCGTCGCCAGCCGCCACCCGAATAGTCATATAAAGCTATCTTTATGCCGCTTGCGCGGCGGGCGGCCGCCGCCTAGACGCGCAGTCGATCACTATAATTGGATGGATAGTTCCCGATGGCGCGCTCTTCGTTTCTTTTCACCAGCGAATCGGTCTCCGAAGGCCATCCCGACAAGGTCGCCGACCAGATATCGGACGCCGTTGTCGACCTGTTCCTGTCGAAGGACCCGCAAGCCCGTGTCGCCTGCGAAACCCTGACGACGACCAACCGCGTCATCCTCGCCGGCGAAGTCCGCGGGCTCGGCATGATCGACACCGACGGCAATTGGGCACCCGGCGCGCAGGAGGAAATCCAGAAGGTCGTCCGCGAAACCGTCAAGCGGATCGGCTATGAACAGGGCGGTTTCCACTGGCAGAACCTGACCTTCGAAAATTATCTCCACCCGCAATCGGCGCATATCGCCCAAGGCGTCGACGAGAGCGGCAACAAGGACGAAGGCGCCGGCGACCAAGGCATCATGTTCGGCTATGCCACCGACGAGACGCCCGACTTCATGCCCGCCACGCTATATTATTCGCACAAGATCCTCGAACGCATGGCCGCCGACCGTCATTCGGGCAAGGCGCCGTTCCTCGAACCCGACGCCAAAAGCCAGGTGACGCTGGCCTATGAAAACGAGGTGCCGGTGCGCGCCACCGCGCTTGTCGTCTCGACCCAGCATGCGCCGGGCTATTACTGGCACAACAACGAAGGCGACCCGGCGAAATATGCCGTGCTGCGCGATTATGTGCTTGGCGTCTTCAACACCGTCCTGCCCAAGGGCTTCATCACCGCCGACACCGCCATCCACGTCAACCCGACCGGCCGCTTCGAAATCGGCGGCCCCGATGGCGACGCCGGCGTCACCGGCCGCAAGATCATCGTCGACACCTATGGCGGCGCCAGCCCCCACGGCGGCGGTGCCTTCAGCGGCAAGGACCCGACCAAGGTCGATCGCTCGGCGGCCTATATCACCCGCTATCTCGCCAAGAACATCGTCGCCGCCGGCCTCGCCCGCCGCTGCACGATTCAGCTGAGCTATGCCATCGGCGTCGCCGAACCGCTCAGCGTCTATGTCGATCTCCATGGCACCGGCACGGTCAGCGAAGCAGCGATCGAGGCCATCC
>JANNJH010000066.1:0-2681 GCA_031405775.1 Sphingomonadales bacterium
CTTCGCGGCTATCGACGCCGGGGACGGGGAATGGGCCGGCGAATGGGCGGCGCCACACACCGGGAGGTTCGCGCTTCGGTTCGCCGACGCCGCGGATGAGGACGCAGCGGATGACGACGCCGCGGATGAGGATGCGCCTGCGCGCTTGGGGAGGGCCGGGTACCGGGTTCGACTGGCCGGACAGCGAACACGGGATCTCCGTGGACTACAAGAACAACGTCTGGATTGGCGGCAGCAGCCCCACGTCCCAGTCTTTGACGCGGCGCTCCGACGACATGCTGTTGAAGTTCACCCGCGAGGGCAAGTTCCTGCTCCAGATGGGGGGGGCCGACAAGAGTGGCGGCAACGCCGACACCAAGAGCGTGAACAAGGCCGCCGACGCGTTCGTGTTCCGCAAGACCAACGAGCTGTTCGTGGCCGACGGCTATGGCAACCGCCGCGTGATCGTGTTCGACGCCGACACCGCAGCTTTCAAGCGCGAGCCAGCGCACCGGCGAGGACGAGGAAGCCATCAAGCGGATGTTCAGCCCGGAATTCCGCAACCGATTGGACGCGGTGGTGGCGTTCGAATATCTGCCGCCGGAAATCGTCGCGCGGGTCATCGACAAGTTCATCCTCGAACTCGAACTGCAACTCGCCGAACGCGACGTCCATATCGCGCTGACCGACGAATCCAAGACCTGGCTGACCTTGCGCGGCTATGACAAGCTTTATGGCGCGCGGCCGATGAGCCGCCTGATCCAGGAAACGATCAAGCAGCCGCTCGCCGAGGAACTATTGTTCGGCAAGCTTGTGCATGGCGGCGAAGTGCGGGTCCACCTCAAGGACGGCGAACTCGCCTTCGAAATCGTGCCGGCGGCGAAGAAACCGCCGCGCGCCAAAAAGCCCAAGGCCAAGGCACTGCCGCCGCCGACCGTCGTCGCCTGACGTCCGGCGACGTTAAGAAGCCTCCGGCGAACCATTTTTCCCTCTCCCCTTGAGGGAGAGGGCGACTCGCGCCCTTGCGCGAGCGGGGAGAGGGGTGCGGCCCCGCCCGCGCCAAAGCCAGCATCGCCTCGGCAATCGCCGCCGTCTCGACACGTCGGTCGCAACCGGCGAATCGCCGCGCTTTTGCCCCTGTAACAGCCTCCCGATGGTCGATTTCAGCCCGTAGCGCGTACCATGACAGCCAACGATAGTTGGGGATCGTCGCACACCGCGTAAACAAGCGCCAATAATTGTCGTTAACGGCCTGATTAATCTCGGGAAATCCGATGACTGCCGGCCGTCATACGTAATCGCGGATAATACTTATGCGCCGCTTAAATGCGACTTTTTAGCCGGGCAAACCGGCAATAACCGTCGAAAATCACCTTGGTTTTCGATGGCAAATCTTGACTCCAGTGAACAATATGATCCAGAATTATGAATTCGTGAGGGACAAGATCATGGTCTCGTCCAACTGCGGGACGCAATTACGCTGGGGTTCTCACGATGGTGAAGTACCGCGCCGGTGACGCGCGGGCCTTGACCGACGCAGCGCTTTGCGGTTCGGCTGCGAGCGCTGCGCCGATCGCCGCTGGACCGGCGATTCGAGCCCAGGACAGCCCGTCGATTACCGGAACGCTTTGATTTCGCCAGCGTCACCCATCGGTAGTTTTACGTAACTTGACAAAATGCCGTTCTTAAGTAAAAGTAAATTGTTCATTCATGGGGGCGTTTGTGTCAAAAATCATGTTTTCCAATGACATCGCCAAGCTCGTTCGGAGTCGGACTGGCGCCATCGCCATGATGACGGCGCTCAGCATCCCGATTCTGGTCGGCAGCGCGGCGCTGGCGACCGACGTCATCCAGAATGTATGGCTGAAGCGTGCGCTGCAGCGGCAGGCCGATTCGGCGGCGCTCGCCGGCGCTTTCGCCGTATCGCAGGGCAAGGCCGCGACGGCGAACGTCAACGCCGATCTCGCCCGCAACGAGCTTTCGGGGATCGCGGAAACCTCGATCATCGAAAACGCCCCGACGACCGGCGCCTATGCCGGCGACGCCACCGCTGTCAGGGTGGTGCGGACCGCCCAGCTCAACCTGCCGTTCTCGCGATTCATCACCGGCACCAGCCAGGTCGTCACCGCCGAGGCCACCGCCGCGAGGGTCACCCAGGAACAAAATTGCGCGACTGCGCTCGAAACCGGGAACAGGCCCGGCATCAAGATCAGCGGCAACGCCAATCTTCAGTTCGGCTGCAGCTTCTTTTCGAATTCCCCCAGCGCCAATTCGATCAATCCGTCGAACGGAACGACGATAAATACGCCGTCGGTGTCGGGCGTCGGCGGCGTGCCGCCGAGCCCGGCCTATCCCAACGGGACGACGCTGCACCCCTATGCAGCCGCCACCATCGACCCCTTTGCGGCGCTGCCGACACCGTCGGTCTCGTCCTCGCTGCCCGACCCCAAACCGGCTTCGGGGGCGACGCTCAATCCCGGCGCCTATGCCGGAATGACGCTGAACGGCACTGTCACGCTCAATCCGGGCGTCTATTACATCGACGGCGGCACGTTCAAGATCAATGCCCAGGCAAACGTCACTGGCACCGGCGTCACCATCATCTTGACCAGCAAGACCGCGGGCAGCAACGGCAGCTCGGTCGCCGATATGAATTTGAACGGTGGAGCAACGGTCAATTTGAGCGCGCCGACCAGCGGCCC
>JANNJH010000067.1:0-7298 GCA_031405775.1 Sphingomonadales bacterium
CCTCCCTCTCCCCCAAGGGGAGAGGGGTTGGATCACGCCACGCTGATATCCGGCGCGTCCTCGGCCTTCATGCCGATGACGTTATACCCCGCGTCGACATGGTGGATTTCCCCCGTCACGCCGCTCGCGAGGTCGCTGAGCAGATAGACCCCCGCCCCGCCGACATCCTCGATCGTGACATTGCGGCGCAGCGGCGAATTATATTCGTTCCACTTCAGGATATAGCGGAAATCGCCGATGCCGCTGGCGGCGAGCGTCTTGATCGGCCCGGCGGAGATGGCGTTGACGCGGACATTCTGCGGCCCGAGGTCCATCGCCAGATACTTCACCGAAGTCTCCAGCGCCGCCTTGGCGATGCCCATGACGTTATAGTGCGGAATGACCTTTTCGGCGCCGTAATAGCTGAGCGTCAGCAACGATCCGCCGTTCGGCATCATCGTGATGGCGCGCTGGGCGATGGCGGTGAAGCTGAACACCGAAACGTTCATCGTCAGCAGAAAATTATCGAGGCTGGTATCGACATAGCGGCCACGCAGCTCGTTCTTGTCGGAAAACCCGATGGCGTGGACGAGGAAGTCGATGGTTCCCCAATCGACCTTGAGCGCGTCGAACATCGCATCGATGCTGGCCATGTCGGTGACATCGCATTCGAACAGGCGCGCCACGCCCCCCTGTGCAAGCGATTCGGCCAGCGGCCGGACGCGTTTTTCCAGCGCCTCGCCCTGGAACGAGAACGCAATCTCGCCGCCCTGTTCGGCGATGGCCTTGGCGATCCCCCATGCCAGGCTGCGGTCGTTGGCAACGCCCATGATAAGGCCGCGCTTGCCATTCATTATTCCGGCCATAAATCTCCAGCCATTAACGTCCCTGTTGGGTGGTCCTTAGCCGCCTTTGCCGCGCCTTGGCGAGGGCTGCGTTGAAATGTGCCCCGACAACCAGCCCAAGGCCAATGATATAGAAGAACAGCAGCGCCACGATGACGCCGGCGAGCGAGCCATAGGTCAGCGTGTAATCGGAAAACTGGCTGAGCACCCAGGGCATCACCATCGTCGTTCCCACCCAGACCAGTGTCGTCGCCAGCGCCCCCGGCCACATCGGGCAGCCCAGCATGCGATAGCGTTTGGGAGTCAGCGCGAAAAAAATCAGATACAGCGCCACGAACAGCGCGCCCGCGGGCAGCAGCCGCCCGATCGCGAACTGGCCGAGCGCGCCGACGGCAAGGGGCATCACCCGCTCGACAAAGGCTTCGCGCCGGTCAGCACGACCTGCGCCGCAAAGGCGATCAGCATCAGCATGACGGCGGCGAAGATGATCAGCACCGAAGCGATGCGATAGCGCCAGACCGGCAGGGTCTGCGTCGATTCATAGGCGTCATGGATGATGGCGCGGATGGTTTCGATGAACCCGCTTGTCGTCCACAGCGTGACGATGATGCCAAAGGTCAGCAGGCCGCCCGACGCCCGCGCGCCGACGACATCGGCGATCGGCTTGGCGACCAGCAACGCCACATCGGGCGGCAACGCGCCCAGGAACGCCTGGATGGCGTGCGTGCCATCGTCGGTGCGCCCCAGGGTGCCAGCGACGGTCGCCAGCACGATGATGAAGGGAAACAGCGTCAGCAGCGACAGATAGGCGAGGTTGCCGGCATGGGTGAAGCCATCGGACCAGGCGCCGACGACGGTATCGCGCACCACCGCCCAGACGCGGCGGTTGCGGATCAACAGGCGGCGAACCAGACTCATGCCGGGCCGTCCCGGAGGGGACTCATGCCGGGTCGCCGCGGAAGCGGCGCATCACACGCCCAGCTCGCGCCGGACCTCGCGCCGGTCTTGCCAGCCTTCGGCAAAGCTGCTCAGCGCCGCGTCGTCGGCGGGCAGGTCGATCAGCACCGACACCAGCTGGTCGCCGCGGCTGCCATCGGCGCGCGAGAAGCCCCGGCCCTTCAACCGGAATATCCGGCCCGAATTGGTGCCCGGCGGCAGCGTCAGCGTCACCGCGCCTTCGACCGTCGGCATCCGCACCTTGGCGCCGAGCACGGCCTCATTAAGCGTCACCGGCAGGTCGAGCCGGACATCGTCGCCATCGCGGCGGAAGAATTTGTGGCGGCCGATCTCGAGCGTCACCAGCGCGTCGCCGGGGCCGGCCGGGCCGGGTTCCCCCTGCCCCGCCATCCGCACCTGGCGGCCCGATTCGAGCCCGACGGGGAGCTTGAGATCGACGGTCTTGCCGGATTTCAGCGTCACGCGCTGCGGTTTCAGCGCGGCGGCATCGTCGAACGGCACGACCAGGCGATAGGCGATATCATTGCCCTTTTGCGGCGGGGCGCGAAAGCCGCCGCCGCGGCCACCGAACAATTCGGCGAACAGGTCGTCGGCACCGCCACCGCCACCGCCGAATTCAAAGCTCGACGCACCGCCGCGGTTGCCGCCGCGGTGGCCGCCACCGCGCGCGAAGGGGCCTGTGTCGGGGCCGGGACGTCCGCCGCCCTGCCCGCGAAAACCGCCGCCAAAGGGCGAGGTCGGGTTGCCGTCGACGTCGATCTCGCCGCGATCGAAGCGGCCCTTTTTCTCGGCATCCGACAATAGTTCATAGGCGCCATTGGCCTCCTTGAACCGCTCCAGCGCCTTGGCGTTGTCGGCGTTGCGGTCGGGATGATTTTCCTTGGCGAGCTTGCGATAGGCCTTTTTGATTTCGGCATCGCTGGCGCCCCGCCCGACACCAAGTATCTGATAGGGATCGCGCATTGTCATCCTGTTCTGTCACACCCCGGTTGCAATGTAGCAACAAGTCGCAGCATCGGCAGTATAGCCATATCATTCGGCGCTCGCCAGCATATCGCCGAAACGCCATGGGATCACACCATGCGATCGCGGCGTTGCCGAGTTTCGGCCTTTCGACCCGACCGGCAAGCAAGAATTTTTGGTGCGCCCGGCTGGACTCGAACCAGCGACCTCAGGATTAGAAGTCCCGCGCTCTATCCAGCTGAGCTACGGGCGCCCCGGGGGCAAGGCCCCCAAACAAAAACGCGTCAGCTTCCTATTTGAAATTGTCGGCATAGGTCTGTAATTTCAGCCCGCGTGGCCCGAGCGGCACGATTTCGAGCTGAAGTTCGTTCGCCGCGGCATAGGCAAGCGCCGCCTCCTGCGTTGCAAAGCGCAGTTGCACCTGCGTCTCGGTGGCGCCGGAACCCGGCCAGCCAGTCAGCGGGTCGGGTCGTTGCGGCTCGTCGCGCTCGACTTCGAGCAGCCATTCGCCACTGCGCGCCCGACCGGACTGCATCGATGATTTGGGGCGTTGGTAAAGGCGAGCAAGCATGGCGATGTCCTTCGCGCATCGCGCCGCGATGTTCAAGCGCCGATCGCCGCGATAGACTGGCGCAAAACGCCTGACTGGGGAGGAATGGGCAAATGCTGCTGATCACCGGAACCATCAGATTGCCGCCGGCGCGCCTCGACGACGCACGGCCCGCCATGCGCGCCATGATCAAGGCCAGCCGCGCCGAAGCCGGCTGCCGTCAATACAGCTATGCCGAGGATGTTCTCGAACCCGGCCTGATGCATATCAACGAGCTTTGGGACACGCGCGCGCATTTGGAGGCGCATTTTCGGTCGGACCATATCGCCGCGTGGCGGGCACATTGGGCCGATCTCGAAATTTCCGATCGGCATCTCAGGCTCTATGAAGTCGGCAAATCCGAACCGACCTGACTCCCCTGCCGCGACGGGAGCGCGATCTAGAACGCCCGCGCGATGGCAAATTCGACAGTTTCGGTCAGCGCCACCCGTGCCGGGCCATTCGGGAAGCCCGCCAGCGCATCGATCGCCCGCGCCCCGTAATGCCGGGCCCGCGCCAGCGTGTCCGCCACCGCATTCGTCGTCTTCAACAGCCCGCTGGCGTGTTCGAGTTCGGCGTCGCCCGCCGCCCGGCCACTCATCGCCTGGCGCCAGAATTCGCGGTCCGCATCATTGCCGCGGGCATAGGCCAGGATGACCGGCAGGGTGATCTTGCCATCGCGGAAATCGTCACCGGCGTCCTTGCCCATGGTATCGGCGTCGGAGACATAATCGATGGCGTCGTCCACAAGCTGGAAAGCGATCCCCAGATTGCGGCCATAGGCCTCCAGCGCCGCTTCGACCGCTGCATCGCGCTCGGCGATCACCGCGGCGATCTGGCACGCCGCCGAAAACAGCGCCGCGGTCTTGGCGGTGATGATTTCGAGATAGCGGTCCTCGCTGGTCTCGACATTGCGCTGCGCGGTCAATTGCGCGACCTCGCCCTCGGCGATGATCGCCGAGGCATGACTGAGGATTTTCAACACCTTGAGCGAGCCATCCTCGACCATCAGCTCGAACGCCCGGCTGAACAGGAAATCGCCGACGAGCACGCTGGCCGGGTTGCCCCACAAGCGGTTCGCCGTCGCCTTGCCGCGCCGCAGCCCGGACGCATCGACGACATCGTCATGGAGCAGGGTCGCGGTGTGGATGAACTCGACCGACGCCGCCAGCTTGTGGTGCCGGTCGCCGGCATATTCGAGCAACGCCGCACAGCCCAGCGTCAGCATCGGCCGCAGCCGCTTGCCGCCGCCGGCGATAAGATGCCCCGCCAGTTGCGGGATCAGCGCCACCGGCGACTGCATGCGATCGATGATGACATGATTGACCGCCGTCAGCCCCGGCGCGGTCAAGGCGAGAAGGCGCTCCAGCGATGGCTCGGCGCGCTTGCGCAGGTTATGGATCGATGCGGTCACGCGACAGTCCTTAGCCGCTGTTCATGCTGGCGCAAGCCCATGACTTGCCAGCGCGCGAATCCGCCGCAAAGGTGACGCCGACCAGACAGGGGACAAAAGCGTGGCTGACCAGACCTTGAGCGACTATCGCGACAGCATCGACAACATCGACGCGGCGCTGGTCTTCCTGCTTGCCGAACGCTTCAAGATCACCCAGGCGGTCGGCCGCTACAAGGCGACCGCCGGCTTGCCGCCCGCCGATCCCGGCCGCGAAACCGCCCAGGTCGCCCGGCTGCGCGCGCTCGCCGAATCGGCCAAGCTCGACCCCGAATTTTCGGAAAAGTTCCTGCGTTTCATCATCGACGAGGTCATCCGCCACCATCAGGACGCGGCAGAAAGCTGAGCGACGCTGCCGTCCCGCCGCTACCCCAGCGCACCCGGCAGCGTCAGCCGCACCAGCAAGCCGCCCAGATCCTCCGATTCCTCCAGCGCCACCGAGCCGCCATAGATTTCGGCGACATCGCGCGCGATGGCGAGGCCGAGCCCGGTTCCCGGCTTGTCGGTATCGAGTCGTTCGCCGCGCGCGAACAGCCTGGCCCGCGCTTGCGTCGGTATCCCCGGGCCATCATCCTCGATGACGATCTCGACTATGGCCGGCCCGCCGCCGACCGTCACGAACACCCGCCCAGCGCCGTGCAGCGCGGCATTGTCGATGAGATTTCCGACCATCTCGTCGAGATCCTGGCGTTGACCGCGGAACACCCGGCGCTTGTCGCCGGCAAGGTCGATCGTCACCTCGCGCCCCGAATGGATCAGCGCCACGGTGCGGACGATCGCTTCCAGCGACGGCCAGACCGGCGTGCGCGCCGTCGACGCGCCGCGCTGTCCGGCAGCGCGCGCCCGTGCCAGTTGGTGATCGACATGCCGGCGCATCACCTGCACCTGCGCCGCCACCGTCTGCGCCAGCGCATCGGTGCGCCCCTCGGTCTCGCCGATCAGCACGCTCATCGGCGTCTTCAGCGCATGCGCCAGATTGCCGGCGTGGCGCCGCGACGCTTCGGCCTGTTGCTCGTTATATTCGAGCAGTTCGTTGATTTCGCCGATCAACGGCGCGATCTCGACCGGGAAATCAGTCCCCACCCGCTTGGCATCGCCCGACCGGATGGCGGCGATGGCGCGGCTGACGCGCCGCAGCGGCGACAGGCCATAGGTCGATTGCGCGGTCGCCAGCGCCAGCAGGCCAAGGCCGAGAAGGCTCAGCGACCACAGCAGGATGGCGCGAAGCTGGTGGACCTGCGCCTCGAGATCGCGGGTCGATTGCGCCACCTGGAAATAATAAAGCGTCGTCGCCCCCGGCAGCCGCACATCGCGCCCGACGACGCGCAGCGATTCGCCGGCAAAGCGCGTGCTGCCATAACGGCAGGGTCGGCGGCAATCGGCTTTCGGCGGCGCATCGAGAACCCGGTCCCAAAGCGATCGCGACCGAAAACTGTCCTGGCCCGATGCCGAAATCTGCCAGTAAAGCCCCGAATATGGCTCGAAAAAGCGCTGGTCACCGAGCGGCCGCAGGAAGCGCACTTCGCCGACGTCGTCGATATCGGCGGTGCTCACCATCGCCGTCAGCACGAAATCGAGCTGGCTGTCGAAATTGCGGGTGACGGCGCCGACCAGCACCCGATCGAGCCCCACGCCCCCCAGCCCGAGCAGCGGAATGATCCACGCCGCCGCCAGCGCGATCATCCGCAGCCGCAACGATCGCGCCGGCGACCAGCGACGGCGCGGCGCCGTTGACGATTGGCGCGCCGTGGCCAGCGGTTCCGCCACCGGTGCTACCGGCTCAGCCACCGGCGGCGCCGGATCAGCCAACGGCGGCGCCGGCTCAGCCACCGGTGCTACCGGCTCAGCCAACGTCGTCGAGGCTGTAACCAAGGCCGCGCGTCGTGCTGATCAGGTCGGCGCCGAGTTTCTTGCGGATGCGCGTGATGAACACTTCGATGGTGTTCGAATCGCGATCGAAATCCTGGTCATAGATATGCTCGATCAACTCGGTGCGGCTGACGACCTTGCCCTTGTGGTGCATCAGATAGCTGAGCAGCTTGAACTCCTGCGCCGTCAGCTTCACCGGCTCGCCGTCGAGCGTCACCCGCCCCGAGCGCGAATCGAGCCGCACGCCGCCGGCGGTCAGCTCCGATGTCGCCTGGCCGGCGGCGCGGCGGATCAACGCCCGCAACCGCGCGATCAATTCCTCGGTCTGGAACGGCTTGGCGAGATAATCATCGGCGCCGGCATCAAGCCCGGCGACCTTGTCGGACCAGCTGTCGCGCGCCGTCAGCACCAGCACCGGCATCGCCTTGCCGGCCTTGCGCCAGCGATCGAGCACCGTCAGTCCATCGAGCTCCGGCAGGCCCAGATCGAGCACGACGGCGTCGTAATTTTCGGTGGTGCCAAGATAATGGCCATCCTCGCCGTCACTGGCGGTATCGACGGCATAGCCCGCGCCCTCCAGCGCCGTCTTGAGCTGGCGCAACAGGTTAGGCTCGTCCTCGACCACCAGAACGCGCATTATCGACCC
>JANNJH010000068.1:0-10033 GCA_031405775.1 Sphingomonadales bacterium
GGGGCGGCGGCGGCGCGCCAGTTCACGACGTAGGTGCGAACCGCGCCGCCCGCGGCGTGCTGAGCCTCTGCGGCCAGGGCTTCGTCGGGCCAGCGGCGATCGAGATCGAGCCCGGCGAAACGCTGGTCGTTTCCGTCTTGCCCGCCAAAGCGGGCGGGGGCAGCAAACAGCCCGCGCGGGTCGATGACCGTCGGGGTGATGCCGAGGCCGAGCGCGAGTGGCACCAGCGCCTGGGCGATGTGGACGGCGCCGATGATGGCGAGGCGGCGCGGCGGCGGATAGGCCCGAACGAAACTGGTTTCGTCGCCGGGGCCTTCGACGGTCTTGCCGGTCGCCGGGTCGGTGGCGAGGGTCACCGCATCCCCCGAAACGGCGGCGGCGGCGAGGCGGTCGATCAGCGCCGGGGCCAGCCCGTCATCATCAAGGCGTTGGACAAGAATGGAAATCTTGCCACCGCAGGCGAGGCCAACGGCCCAGGCCTCGGTGTCGGCGACGCCGTAATCGAGCCTGGCGACAGTTTTGCCGGCGGCGAGCAAATCCTGCGCCTCGGTCACCACATCGGCTTCGACGCAGCCGCCGCTGACCGAGCCTTCGAACAGCCCGTCATCGCGGATGGCGAGGTGGCTGCCCTTGCGGCGCGGCGCCGAACCCCAGGTTTCGATCACGGTTGCGACGGCGACGCGGTGGCCGGCACGCTGCCATTCGCGCGCCGTCGTCAGCGTGGCGAGGTCGTCGAGGCTCATGCGAGCCATTGCCAAGCCAGGAAGGCGAGAACGCCGACGATCAGCGCGCCGCTCCAGACAAGCGGCGAGAGACCCGCAGCGGCGGGCGCCGGCGCTGCGCTGGCTGTGGCTTCGCCCGGCATTTCGGCGACGATCGCCGGGCCTTCGACTTCGGCCTTCAATCGTGCGAAGAAGCTTTCGGCATAACCCTTGGCGGTGCCTTCGATCAGCCGGGCGCCGAGCTGTGCCAGCTTGCCGCCGACGCTCGATTTGACGTCATAGGCCAGCAAGGTTTCGTTCGGCCCGGTTTCGCCAAGCGTCACCTCGGCTTCGCCCTTGGCAAAGCCGGCGACGCCGCCCTTGCCTTCGCCGACAAGCACATAGCGTTCAGGGGCGACGACATGGGTCAGCGTCACCAGGCCGGTGAAGCTGGCGCGCACCGGTCCGACCTTGGCGTTCATCTTGCCTTCGAAGCGTGTCCCGCCTTCGTCGGCGACGCGGGTCAGCGTTTCGACGCCTTCGATGCAGCGCGCCAGCACTTCGGGGTCGTTGAGCGCGGCCCAGACTTTTGGCCGCGCCGCCGCGATCATCACTTCACCGCGCAATTGCATCGATCATTCTCCATTCCTTGCTGGTTCCTGCCTTAGCGCCGGTTGCGCGTTATCGCCACCACCACGTCTGGGGCGCGGCGATCGCGCCGGCGAAATCATCATGTGGCCAGCGGCTTTTGACCGCTTGCAATGATGCTTTGCCAGCGTCGGATTGTAAGATATGAATTGGCGGGCGTTGAGGCGATTGTTGCGTACTGGGGGCTGTGATGACGGGTGGATCGGATATCATATCAGCAGGGGAATCGACCTTGGAAGATGTTGCTGAAGACGTTGCTGAAGACAGGGCGGAAGTCATTGTCCGCGGCACGGTCAAATGGTTCGACCCGGTTCGGGGCTATGGGTTTCTGGTGCCGCAGGATAGCGGCCCCGATGTGCTGGTGCATTTCACGCTGGTGCGCGAAGCCGGGCGGCGCACGCTACCCGAAGGCGCGACGCTGACCTGTGCCGTGGTGGCGCGCGATCGCGGCCGCCAGGCCAGCCGCATCATCGATATCGACCTGACGACGGCGATCGGCCCCGATCCTGAAACGGCGGCGGCGCGGGCGGCCGACCGCGTCGACCCGCAGGCGATGATCGCCGCGGCGGGCGCCATCGAGCCGGTGACGGTGAAATGGTTCAACCGCCTCAAGGGCTATGGCTTTGTCACGCGGCCCGGTTCCGCCGAGGATATTTTCGTCCATATGGAGACGGTGCGCCGCGCCGGGCTGATCGAGCTGGAGCCGGGACAGATTCTGGCGGCGCGGGTGGCGCCGGGCCACAAGGGGCCGCTGGCGGTGATGATCGCGCTTCCCGATGCGACCGACGGGCCGGCAGTGTGAATATCCGTCGGGCGGTGATCGCCGCGACGCTGGCGGCGATGGCCGCTGTCGCGGCTCCTGCTGCGGCCACTTTCGCTGTCGCGGCTCCGGCGGCGGCTTCCAATTGCCCGAGCACCGGGTTGAAGCGCGCGCCGGCGGTGCTGGTTACCGCCAGCGGTCGCCACAGCTATAGCCTCGAAGTCGCCGCGACCGCCGACGCGCAGCAATGCGGGCTGATGTATCGCAAGACGATGAAGCGATCGTCGGGGATGATCTTTGTGTTCGCGCCACCGCGTCCGGCGAGTTTCTGGATGGAGAACACCGTGCTGCCGCTCGACCTGGTCTTTGTCGGCAGCGATGACCGCGTGCTGACGGTGGCGTCGGGCAAGCCGTTTTCGCGCGACATCATCGATTCGCGCGGTGTCGCCGCGGCAGTGATCGAGCTCAACGCCGGCGAGGCGAAGCGCATCGGCTTGAAGCCGGGGGACAGGGTCGAGCGGTAGCAGGCCTCGCTCTCCCATCAAGGGCGAGGCGAGAGTTTTGTGGTTTGGGCGCGGCTCGGCTCTTGCGCTTCGCAGCTGATTCAGGCTCTAGGAAGCATGGGATTGCTTCTGAACATCTTCACCTGGTGGCATGGGCCGGGGCTGGGCACGCGGATCATGACGCGGCGGCACGGCAGCGAAGTCGGCCGCGATGCCGAGGGTAACATCTATTACCGTCGCGGCAGCGGCGCCACCGAACGCCGCTGGGTGATTTATAACGGCACCCCCGAGGCCACCCGCATTCCGCCCGAATGGTATTTGTGGATGCACAAGACCACGGCGTTGCCGCCAACCGAAGCGCCGTTGACGCCGCGCGTCTGGGAACAGCCATGGACGCCGAACGCCACCGGCACCGATGCCGCCTATCTGCCGTCGGGCAGCCTCGATGCCGGCGGCAAGCGGGCGAAGGCGACCGGGGATTATCGGGCCTGGAGCCCGGAGGGCGACCAGCTCGCGTCTAGCCCGGAGGGCGACCAACTTGCGTCTTGCCCGGAGGGCGACCAGCCTTCGTCTGCTCGGGGGGTGTAGCCGATGCGCGCATTGTTCAAGGAAAACATCGTCGAGGCGCTGGTCGGGTTGCTCGTCGTGCTGGTGGCGATCGGCTTCGTGGTGCTGGCCTATGACCGCACCCAGGCCGGAGCGCGTGCCGACGGCTATGTGCTGAAGGCGCGTTTTCCCAATGTCGCGGGGGTCTCGCCGGGAACCGATGTGCGGGTGGCGGGAATCAAGGTCGGCCGGGTGACGGGGCAGAGCCTCGATCCGGCGAGCTACGAGGCGGTCGTCGAATTCGGCATCGACAAGGCGCTGAAACTGCCGATCGATTCGAGCGCGGCGATCACCACCGAAGGCCTATTGGGCGGCACCTATGTCGCGCTGACGCCCGGCGGTGAAACCACCATGTTGAAGCCCGGCGAGGAAATCGCCGAGACATCGGGGTCGACCGACCTGATGAGTCTGGTGGGTTCGTTCGTCAACCGATCGGGCGGCAGTGCGCCGGCGGCCGATGCGGCGGCTCCGGCTCCGGCTCCGGCGAAATAGCATGAGGCGCGGATTGGTCGGCGCCCAATTGCTGCTGATGCGGGCGCTGCCGCTGACGGCGCTGCTGGTGGCGATGCCGGCGTTGGCGCAGGAGGTTCCGGCGGTTCAGGAAGCAGCGAAGCCGGTTGCGCCAGCAGCGGCTCAGGCAGCGCCGTCAGCGACTCCGGCAGCGCCGTCAGCGGCAGCGCCAGTGGCGTCTCCGGTTGCAGCAGCGCCGGGGGTCGCCGTGAAACCGGCTGCGGGCACCGTCGCGGCGCCGCGGCCCGCCGGGCTTGGCGTGACGCCCAATGCCGAGCGCATCGTCGCCATCGGCGCCATCAACAAGCGCACCGGCGAAACCCGGACTTTTGTCGGCAAGCCCGGGCAGACGTTCGATTTCGGCGGTTTGCACGTCACCGTGCGCACCTGCGAGACGACGCCGCCCTGGGAACAGCGATTGACCGGCGCGTTCCTGCTGATCGACGAGCGGATGCAGAAGGGCGCGCCGCGGCGGGTCTATTCGGGCTGGATGTTCGCCGAAAGCCCGTCGCTGCACCCGCTCGAACACCGGCGTTATGACATCTGGGTCAAAAGCTGCACGATGCGTTTTCCCGACACCGGACCCGAGACGGTGGTGATCGGCCGCGGCGATGCCGGCGCGGCCAAGTCGGAGCCCAAGGCTTCAAGCGCGAAGAAATCCGCTGCGACGCCGAGCGCCAAGGCCAATTTGGCGCCATAGGCGCGGGCGCCGATCTCGACGGCGCCGAAGCCGGCGAGATGCTCGGTAAGGAATTGCGTGTCGAGCAGAGTGAAGCCGCCGACCTGGAGCCGGGCGACGAGCGCCGCCAGCGCCGCCTTCGAGCCGTCGCGGACACGGGTAAACATCGATTCGCCGAAGAACGCCCCGCCGAGCCGGACGCCATAAAGCCCGCCGGCCAGCGTTCCGTCATCGGTCCAGGCCTCCACAGAATGGGCGTGGCCGAGTGTGTGGAGATCGCGATAGGCTTGTGAAATCAGTGGGTTGATCCAGGTTTCGGTGCGGCCGGGAACGGGCTCGGCGCAGGCGGCGAGGACGGCATCGAAGGCGCGATCGACGGTGAGGGTGAAGCGTTCGGAGCGCAGGGTCTTGGCGAGGCTTTTCGACAGATGGAATTTGTCGAGTGGCAAGACGCCGCGGCGTTTCGGTTCGACCCAGAAGACATCGGCGCTGTCGGCGCTGTCGGCCATCGGGAAGACGCCGCTGGCATAGGCGCGCAGCAGCACCTCGGGATCGAGGCGGGTCATTTCGTCATCGCGCGATCACGCGTTGATGTCGCGCGATCACGAATTCGCGCGCGTCGCCAGCCAGCGTTCGAGCCATTTGATCGTGTAATTGCCGTCGATGAAGTCCGGGTCCTCGATGATCGCCTGCTGAAGCGGGATCGTGGTTTTTGGCCCGTGGATGACGAATTCCTCCAGCGCGCGCCTGAGGCGCATCAGCGCGTCGTTGCGGTTGGCGCCATAGACGATGAGCTTGGCGATCAGCGAATCATAGTAAGGCGGGATACGATAGCCGTCATAGAGCGCGCTATCGACGCGGACGTGCAGCCCGCCGGGGGCGTGAAAGTCCGTCACCCGGCCCGGCGATGGCGCGAAGCTCACGGGGTCCTCGGCGTTGATGCGGCATTCGATGGCATGGCCTTCGAAGCGGATCTGCTCCTGCGTCACCGACAGCGGCAGCCCGGCGGCGATGCGAATCTGTTCGCGCACCAGATCGATTCCGGTGATCGCCTCGGTGACCGGATGTTCGACCTGGAGGCGGGTGTTCATCTCGATGAAGTAGAATTTCCCGTCTTCATACAGGAACTCCATGGTGCCGGCGCCGCGGTATTTGAGCTTGGCGACGGCGGCGCGGACGATCTCGCCCATTTCGGCGCGCTGGCCGGCGTTGAGGGCGGGCGAGGGCGCTTCCTCAAGCACTTTTTGATGGCGGCGTTGCAGCGAGCAATCGCGCTCGCCCATGTGGACGGCACCGCCCTTGCCATCGCCGAACACCTGGAATTCGATGTGGCGAGGCTCGTTCAGATATTTTTCGATATAAACGGTGTCGTCGCCGAATGCTGCCTTGGATTCGGCCTTGGCCTGCGCCATCAGGCCGGGCAGCGAGGCGGCATCGGGGATGACCTTCATGCCGCGGCCACCGCCGCCGGATGCCGCCTTGATCAGCACCGGATAGCCGATTTCATTGGCGACCGCGATGGCTTCGGCGGGCGAGTTGACCGGGCCGTCGGAGCCCGGAACCAGCGGCAGGCCGAGCGCGGCGGCGGTGCGCTTGGCTTCGACCTTGTCGCCCATCTTGCGGATATGTTCGGGATCGGGGCCGATCCAGACGATCTTGTGCTCTTCGACAATCTCGGCGAAGCGCGCGTTTTCGGACAGGAAGCCATAGCCCGGGTGGATGGCGTCGGACTGCGAGATTTCGGCCGCCGAGATGATGGCGGGGATGTTGAGATAGCTGTCGGTGGCCGATGGCGGTCCGATGCAGATGGCTTCATCGGCGAGGCGGACGTGCATGGCGTCGGCATCGGCGGTGGAATGGACGGCGACCGTGCGGATGCCCATTTCGCGGCAGGCGCGATGGATACGCAGCGCGATTTCGCCGCGATTGGCGATCAGGATCTTGCCGAACATCAGAGTCTGGCCTGCGCGCGGACAGCGACCGTGATCGCCCGTTGGGCGCCCGCTTCGCGGCGATGCGGCTTTTGCCCTCTGGCCGCGTCGCTGCGTCGGTTACGATGCGCTGCATCGCGCCCTCCTGGCTTCTTGCCAGACGACAAAATCCACATCGTCACAACCCCTGTCCCCACGCAACCCAGACTCTATTCGATCACAACCAGCGGTTCGTCATATTCCACGGGCTGTTCGCCGCGGATGAGGACGCGGACGACCTTGCCGGCGCGCGGCGCGACGATCGGGTTCATCACCTTCATGGCTTCGATGATGAGCAGCGTATCGCCGACAGCGACGGTCTGGCCTTCGCTGACATAGGGCGCGCCGCCGGGTTCGGGTGTCAGATAGGCGGTGCCGACGATCGGCGACTTGACGACGCCGGGATGGGTTCGCCAGTCGTCGGGCGCGGCGGCGGCGGCCGGCGCTGTCGCGGCGGGCGCGGCGGCGGGCGCCGGGCCCCAGTTCGGCGCCGGCGCATAACCGGCGGATACGGCGGCGGCGGTGCGCACGACGCGGATGCTGCGATCGCCGTCCTTGACCTCGATCTCGGTCAGCTGGTTCGAATCGAGCAGCTCGGCGAGTTCACGGACGAGCGCGGTATCGACCTGCATTCCACTGCCTTCAGGCATGTTTGTCCCTTTGAGGTTGACCCCGGAAAGGCGCTTCATTGCCGCAAGCCTGCCGCCGCGTCCAGCGCCAGACGGTAGGAGCCGGCGCCAAAGCCGCAGATCGTGCCGCGGGCGACGGCGCTGATGTAGCTGTGATGGCGGAAAGTCTCGCGCGCATGGGGGTTCGACAGATGCACTTCGATGACCGGCACGGTGATCGCCTTGATGGCATCGTGCAGCGCGATCGACGTGTGCGTCAGCGCGCCGGCGTTGAGGATGACGGCGAGGACGCCGCGCGATCCGGCCTCGTGGAGCCAGTCGACGAGATGGCCCTCGTGGTTGGATTGGCGCAGGTCGATTTCGAGCCCGAGGCCGGCGGCCTGGTCCTCGAGCGCCGCGGCGATGGTGTCGAGCGTGTCATGGCCATAGATTTCCGGCTCGCGGCTACCGAGCAGGTTGAGGTTGGGGCCGTTGAGGACGAGGATCAGATTTGCGGACATGCCCGCGACTATACGGGGTGATGCGGCAAACGCCACCTTTGCGCAAAGCCGCGCGCCGGGGCATATGGCGGGGATGATGACCCTTATTCTCAACGGCGAACCGCGCCGCGTCGCTCCCGGTTCCAGCATTGCGGCGCTGCTCGCGTCGCTCGAACTCGATGTTGCCAGGGTGGCGGTCGAGCGCAATCTGGAAATCGTGCCGCGATCGAGCTTTGCGCAAGTGGCACTGGCCGAGGGCGACAGGCTGGAGATCGTGCATTTCGTTGGGGGCGGCCAAGGGCCTGTGGTCGTTGGCGGCGGGCAGAATGACGACGGCTGGGAGGTCGCCGGGCGAAAGTTTTCGTCGCGGTTGATCGTCGGCACCGGGAAATACAAGGATTTTGCCCAGAATGCCGCGGCGCTGGAGGCTTCGGGCGCCGAGATCGTCACTGTCGCGGTGCGGCGGGTCAATGTCATGGACCGGTCGCAACCGATGCTGAGCGATTTCATCGACCCCAGGAAATACACCTATCTGCCCAACACGGCCGGCTGTTTCACCGGCGATGACGCGGTGCGGACGCTGCGGCTGGCGCGCGAGGCCGGGGGGTGGAATCTGGTCAAGCTCGAAGTGCTGGGCGAGGCGCGCACGCTCTATCCCGACATGTCCGAGACGCTGCGGGCGACCGATATTCTGGTCAAGGATGGCTTCGACGTCATGGTTTATTGCGCCGATGATCCGATCGCGGCGAAAAAGCTCGAGGATCTGGGGGCGTGCGCGATCATGCCGCTGGGATCGTTGATCGGATCGGGGCTGGGCATCCAGAATCCGGTGACGATTCGCATGATTATCGAGGGCGCGCGTGTTCCGGTGCTGGTCGATGCCGGCGTCGGCACCGCGTCGGATGCGGCGGCGGCGATGGAATTGGGCTGTGCCGGGGTGTTGATGAACACCGCCATCGCCGAGGCCAAGGACCCGATATTGATGGCGCGGGCGATGAAGCTGGCGATCGAAAGCGGCCGGCTGGCGTATCGGGCCGGGCGGATGGCGAAACGCCGCTATGCGGACCCGAGTTCACCGCTGGCGGGGTTGATCTGACCAGCCCCAAGTTTCGCCAGCGTTCGCGGGTCTTCGATGCCATCGAAAAATCGGTCGAGTGCCTTGGCGAAAATCGGATCGGCGCCGGGGACGTTGCGGAACAGCGTCATCGACGACCAGAACTTCGCGTCGTCGGGAGTCCCGAGGATTTCGCCCGCCGATGCGCCGTCATGGCTAAGCATCGCCGCGGTGCATTCGATCAGGCGCTGGCCCAGAATCGGATGGGCGAGATAGGCTTGCGCTTCGGCCAGCGAATCAATGCCATAGAAGCGCGAACACTCGCTGAAACCGAGCCCTGCGAGTTGCGGAAAAATATACCAGATCCAGTGGCCTTGCTTGTGGCCGGCGCGAAGTTCGTTGAGCGCGGTCGCATGGTCCGGTTCCTGCGCGGCAACGAAGCGGTCGAGTCCCGCCATGCTCATGCGGTCAAAATCCGCAGGATGTCGGTGTAGAGTTCGCGCTTGAACGGCACCGCGAGATCGATGATCGTGTCGATGCCGGCCCAGCGCCAGGCCTTGAATTCGGGATGTTTGGTATTGATCGCGACATCGGCGTCGGTGCCCAGAAACCGCATCGCGAACCATTTCTGGCGCTGGCCGGCATAGCGGCCTTTCCAGATGGTGCCGATCATCGCGTCGGGCAGGTCGTAATAATGCCATTCGGGGGTTTCGGCGATGATCTCCACCAGATGCGACGGGACGCCGGTTTCTTCCTCCAGTTCGCGCAACGCGGCGCTGACGGCGTCCTCGCCTTCGTCAATGCCGCCTTGCGGCATCTGCCACGCCTCCAGCTTGGAATCGAGCCGCTGGCCGACGAAGACACCGCCGTCGGCACTGATCAGCAAGACGCCGACGCCGGGGCGATAGGGCAGCCCCGACGGATGTTCGCGCGGCACGGCGGTGGTCATTTCAGGGTCTTTCGCGTGGCTTCGAGCGACCTGCCGGTTGTGCAGGCAGCAGGGACATCACGCGGCGGCTTGCGCTTCGTCGATCAGCACGCGCAGGTCGCGCAAATTGGCGTGGAGATCGTCCTGCGCCGACGGGATGGCGCCGCGCAGCGTGATGCAGCCGTGAATCTGGCCGGCGGCCTCGCGGAAAATGGTGCGCACACCCGCCGCGATCAGCTTTGCCGCATAGGCGCGGCCCTGGTCGCGCAGCGGGTCGAGGCTGCAGGTGAAGACCAGCGTCGCGGGCTGGCCGGCGAGGCTGGCGACGTGGAGCGGGGAGGCGCGGGGGTGCAGCAAATCGGGTTCGGGGCCCATGTAATGCGCGGTGAACCAGGCCATGCTGGCAGCGGTGAGCAGGTAGCCGTCGGCGAAATCGATCATCGATCCGGTGTTCGCGGTCATGTCGACGCCGGGATAGATCAGCCATTGCGCCAGGATAGGCACCGGGAGTTTGCCATGGAGTTCAAGGCTGACGACAGCGGCGAGGTTGCCGCCGGCGCTGTCGC
>JANNJH010000069.1:0-1508 GCA_031405775.1 Sphingomonadales bacterium
GGTGGTCTCCTCCTCGCTCGACCTGGACCGGGTGCTGGAGCTGGGGGCCGAGCACCTCAAGGGGACGGTGGGCGGCGACGGCTGCACCGTGCTGCTGGCCGACCACCGGGCCGGCGTGCTGCGCCGGGCCGCCTGGCGCGGTGGCGACAAAGCCCGGCAGATGCTTGGCCGAGCAGGTCGGGGTGAAGGCGCCGGGCACCGAGAACAGCGCGACGGTGCGGCCACCGAACAGATCGGCGGTCGAAATCGGCGCCGGGCCGGCTTCGGTCGCCTTGACGAGCGTGGCATCGGGGATCTTGTCGCCTACTTTGATGGTCATCGATCGAGTCCTTTTTTCAGCTATGGTCGTGCGACCGATAGCCGCCCCCTTTGTATGCGTCCAGCACGGCGCTATATATCCGACGTCATGAACGATGCGCCCTTCCTGTCCGGCCAGTTGCTATTGTCGATGCCCGGCATCGGCGATCCGCGTTTCGAACGCACCGTCATCGCCATGTGCCTGCACGACAAGGAGGGGGCGCTGGGGATCGTCGTCAACAATATGGTCGGCGAACTGACGGTGCGCGCGCTGATGCAACAGCTCGATATCGATCCGGGGGTGACGCCGGCCGATGCGATGGTGATGCACGGCGGGCCGGTCGAGCCGGGGCGCGGCTTTGTCCTGCACAGCGCCGAATATAAAAGCCAGGGCACGATTTCGGTCGGCGGCGCGGCGGGCGTCGAATGGGGGCTGACCTCGACGCTCGATGTGCTGACCGACATCGCGGCGGGAAAGGGCCCGGCGCAATGGCTGGCGGCGCTCGGCTATACCGGCTGGGGCGCGGGGCAATTGGATGAGGAGATGACCCGGCACGGCTGGCATGCCGCGCCGGGCGATGCGGCGCTGCTGTTCGATACGGCGATCGCGGCGCGCTGGCCGGCGGCGTTCGCTGCGGCGGGAATCGCGGTGGGCCAGTTGAGCGCCGAAGCGGGGCGGGCGTAGCGCCGAGGCGATGCGGGCTTGCATGGTAACGATGCTATCGTTATAGCCCCGCGCTTCGCATGACCGAACTGCCCGGCTGAATGGGCTGCCGTGGCGGTTTCACGATGCGTCCACAGGAGACCGAAATGCCCAAGCTCAAGACCAAGAGCGGTGTGAAGAAACGCTTCAAGATCACCGCGTCCGGCAAGGTCAAGCATGGTGTCGCTGGAAAGCGTCACCGTCTGATCAACCATAATGCAAAATACATCCGCCAGAATCGCGGGACCTCAGTGCTGTCATCGGCCGATACGCCGACGATCAAGCTCTGGGCTCCGTACGGCCTGAAGTAAGGAGGCCGGAAAATGGCACGCGTCAAACGTGGTACAACCACAAAAGCTCGTCATAAACGTATTCTTGAACAGGCGAAGGGCTATTTCGGCCGTCGCAAGAACACCATCCGTATCGCCAGGCAGGCGGTCGAAAAGGCCGGTCAATATGCCTATCGCGATCGCAAGGTCAAAAAGCGGTCGTTCCGCGCCCTGTGGAT
>JANNJH010000070.1:0-9530 GCA_031405775.1 Sphingomonadales bacterium
TCAAACGCCAGATGTATGGCCGCGCCAACCTCGATCTCCTCAAAGCCCGATTGATGGCCGCATGACGATGGTCGCTGCACGGAAAGTGAGTCAGAGCCGAATTTACAGGCTGACGCGGCACATGCTGGCGGCGATGCCGGACACCGCCGACATCAGCATCGCCATCGACCGGAATCATACAGCCGGCGCGATCCAAGGGCTGGACCGGCCGGCCGATACGACAGAGCGCTTTTCGACCCGGGAGAATCGGGTCTGCGCTCTATCTCTTTGGTTTTCCGCGTTTTCTTTACCATCAAATGAAGCCATTTGATTGGAAAACGCTCTCGCGCAAGGCATCAAGACGCGGGGCGCTGGCTCCGCGGCAAAAAGCCTATTTCAAATGCCGTGCCAGATGCTTGTTCATTTCGAACATCGAACACTCGTCGACACCGAAAACCTTTTTGAGGTTGGCGTCGGCAACGATCTGGCGCTTGTCGGTCGGCTTTTGCAGGTCGTGCTTCTTGATGTATTCCCACACCTTGCTGACAACTTGTCCGCGCGGCAACATGTCCTTGCCGACAATGACGGCGAGCTCCGGCGATGGTGTCAAAGGCTTTTGCAATGCATCCATCTTCTTGCCCGCAGGCTTGGCTGCTTCTGCCATAATTCTCCCCTCGCATGCACATGGAACCGTCGAATCCGGTGGCCCCTTCTTGGCCGCCTGAATCCTTAGCCTAACTTGGCCGTCGCGCAACTGCCTTCGACCGAAGATTCGGCCGTTTCGAGGCTTTCCATGTCGTGCCGGACGCCGCGCTTCGCTTAAAACACCCGCTTGGCCCGAACCTGCCACGTCCGCGGCGGGCTGAGATAGTTGAAGTTGACGAGGCTCGACTGCGCGAACGCCGTGTCGAAGCAGTTCTCGCACTCGAGGCTGAGCGTCCAGTTGTCGTCGTCGGTGCGCATCGTCAGCGCCGCCCCGACCTGCCAGAAGGCATTGGTGCGCGAGCCCGAGATGACGTCGCCGCTGAACGGATTCGACGGGAACACCGCGCCGCTCGGGGCGATGATGCTGCCGGCACGGATGGTGCCGTTGGCGGTGCCGGTCTCAAAGCTCGACCGGTAGAGGACGTTGACCGACGGCGTCAGGATGATGCCGGACACCGGGATCGGGAAATCATATGACCCGCCGAAAGCGATGCTGAAGTCCGGCGTGCGCACCGGCGTCGCGATATTGCCGTTGGCGTCGATGATGCCGGCGGCGCAATCGGGCGCGTTGTCGGCGCCGCTCGGCGCCAGCGGGATCTTGCCGGCCGCCAGCTGCGCCAGGCAGTCGCGCTGCTGCTGCCTGACCGCCTTGACGCCATATTTGTCCGCAAAAAGCGTGTCGCTGACCTTGTACTTGTCGTTCTGGTAGCCAAAATTGGCATAGACCGTCAGGCCGCGCATCGGCACCGCGGTCAATTCGAGTTCAAGCCCCTTGTTCTGGTAATCGGCGAAATTCCGGGTGACGAAGCTCGGCGCGCCGCTGACCGGATCGATGAACGCCGATGGCGTCTGCAGATCCTTGGTTTCGAGCCAGAAGCCGGTGAGGTTGACCCGCAGGCGCTTGTCGAAAAACTCGGTCCTGGCGCCGATTTCATAGCTCCAGAGCTTTTCGGGATCGAAGGGCAACAGCGTGTTCGGCGCCAGACCGCGGGCGTTCCAGCCGCCCGATTTATAGCCCCGGGCGGCGCTGGCGAAGAACAGCATCGCGTCGTTGGGCTGGTAGTTCAGTGCAAAGCGCGGCGTCCACACCTTGGTGCGCTGGCTGGTCGGAATCGCCACGGTACCGCCGGGGATGGCGACGCCCAGGTTCGCGTTGTCGAGGCAGAGCGCTGACAACGGCCGGCACGAAGCGCGGTTGTCGAAGATGCTGATGGTCTTTTTCTCGTCGGTATAGCGGATACCGGCGGTCAGCTTGAACTGGTCGGTGGCGTTGAAATCGGCCTGGAAATAGCCGGCCCTGGCGTCGGCGCTGTTGACCAGCGTGCGGTCGGCGAGGATCGCCGGCAAGCCGACATCGCCCGGAATGCCGATGATCGGGCCGAGGTTGAGGACGTCGGCGAAATCGGTCTTGTTATCCTCGTCGAGGTAATAAACGCCGGCGACATAGTCGATCTTGCCATCGAACAGCGCGCCGTTGACCTTGATCTCCTGGCTGAACTGGCGGTGGCTGCCGTCGTTCAGGATGGCGAAGCCGCCGGTCGGATAGCCATGCACCATTGGGTTGGGGACGGCGACATTGGGCAGGCCGCGACCGTCGGCGAAATCGAGCAGATATTGCTGCTTTTGATCGATGAACCCGGTGATGAAGTTGACGGTGAAATTGTCCGCCGCCCATTCGATCTTCGACGTGTAGAGCTGGGTATCGACCTCGTTGCCGAGCGCATAATTCGCCTTGCGGCCGGTGACGCCGAGCGCGACGAACGGGCTTGTCGCGCCGGCGGGATAGCTGCTGACGAGGCCGGTGCTGGCAAAGCGCCCGTTGCAGTTTGACGGATTGCGCGGGTCGCAATCAAAATTGATCAGATTCTCGCCATCGTTGCGCATATAGGCGCCGGCGATGTTCCAGGTCAGCCGGTCGCTGAGCTTGAGCTGCACCGCGCCGCGAAGGCCGGCGAGATCGCTGTCATTGTTGCGTTCGCCGGTCGTCGTGTTGTTCACATAGCCCTTGTCGTTCTGGTAATAGCCCGAGAGCTTCAGCTGGACGACGCTGTTGAGCGGCAGGTCGATCGAGCCGCGGACGAGGCGCTTGCCATAGCCGCCATAGGCGCCCTCGGCATAGCCGGCGAGCGTTTCGGACGGCCGCTTCATGACGATGTTGACGACGCCGCCGCTGGTATTGCGGCCGAACAGCGTGCCCTGGGGGCCGCGCAGCACTTCGATGCGATCGATGTCGAAAAAGCCGAAATTATTGCCGTTCTGGCGCGACATGGCGATGTCGTCGACAAAGCTGCCGACCGGCGGGTCGAAGGTGGCGATACTCTCGGTATTGCCGAGGCCGCGGATGTAATAGGCGTTTGCCGAACCCAGCCCGGTGTTGTTCGATCCGAACATATTGGGCACATATTGGACCAGTTGCAGCGGCGTCGCGATGCCGCGTGCTGACATAAGGTCGGCGGAAAAGGCGCTGACGGCGATCGGCACCGATTGCGCCGGCTCCTTGCGGCGCTGGGCGGTGATGACGACATCGGGGAGGATTTCATCGACCTGCGATCCGACCGGCGCCGTGGTTGCCGGCGCCTGCGCCATCGCGGCGCCGCCGAAGATCGATACGGCGAGCAGGGCGGCGCGGCCTCCGATGCGAAAACCATTGTTCATTACGTCGGTCATCCCCTGTGTCTCGCGTCCACCCTTACGCGTCGTCCTGCCGCTCCGACACTGCACAACATCCAAGTCATGGACTGGGTGATCGGGCGGGGGAGCGGGCCGGTGCCGAATCCACTCAACTGCAAGAGACTCTAGCGCGGTCCGTCACGGCCGACGGGGCCGCTGCCGACAGCACCGCCGCCGGCGCCGACGCTGCCGATGTTGCCGAACACGTCCGCGAAAAAGCCAGTGTCGCGGCCCAGCGTGTCGGTCTTGTCCTTTTCGGGACTGATTCGCGCAATCTGCTCCATGCCGCGCCGTTCGACCTTGGTCACCGTGCCGGCGGCATCGAAGCTGACGACAAGGATCGACTGATTGATAACCTTGGGCCGGGCAAAGCCATATTGGCCGGTATTGCGCGAAACATAATACCATGAGCCGGCATCAAACTGCGCCGCGAAGGTCGGCCGGCCAAGGGTCTTGGTGACCGAATCGCGATTGTCGACGCCCGGCTGGATCGATGTCAGCAGCGTCTCGTCGATCAGATAACCCTGGGCCTGCTTGATCCGGGTGCAACCACTGACGGCGACGGTCATCATCGCAAGGCTGGCAAGCCAAAATATCGGCCTAAGACCGGCGGTGCTACGCATTACGCTCTCCCAAACGCCGCAACCTGTTGCGCGACGCCGTGCCACGCTCAATATGGCATTATGCGGCCGCTTCCAAGCGGCGATGACAAACAGGTCCAATCGATGTCGATTCTTTCTGCCCTGCGGCGCGCCGTCCGCGTCACCATGCCGGGCGACGCGCTCTATCATGGCGTCGTCGCCGCGGCGCGCCAGCCCGAATGGTATCTGGCCGGCGAAGTCCCCGATACGATCGACGGCCGCTTCGACATGGTGGCGCTGATCCTGTCGCTCGTGCTGATCCGGCTCGAGGACGAAGACGCCGCGCAGCTTTGCGCCGATCTGACCGAACGCTTCATCGCCGACATGGACGGGTCGCTGCGACAGGACGGCGTCGGCGACCAGGTCGGCGACCAGGTCGTCGGCAAGCATGTCGGCCGCATGGTGGCGGCGCTGGGGGGGCGGCTTGGCGCCTATCGTGACAATCGCGGCGACGATGCAGGCTTTGCCGAGGCGTTGCGGCGCAATTTGTGGCGGGGCGAGCCTGTCGACGACGCCGCTGTCGAATGGGTGGTGGCGGAGTCGCGCCGCGTTGCCGGACGCCTTGATGCGACACCTCTCGCAACGCTGGCGGCGGGCTCACTCGTTCCGGTGGCGGCATGACCCCGGAATTTTCGCGGCAATTCCGCGCCCATGATGTCGGCGGCATGGTCCGTCAGCAGATGATCGAAGCCGAGCCGGACGAACGTTCAGCGCTGGCGCGGCGTTTCGACCTGCTGGCGCTCGACTTGCTGACCGCCGCGCTGGAACTGAAGCGCGAGGCCGGCGGCATCCGCGTGTCGGGACAATTTCACGCCAGCGGCGAACAACCGTGTGTCGCCACGGCCGAGCCGGTGCCATTCCTGATTACCGAGCGCGTTCATCTGTTGCTGACCGAGGCAAAGGCCGAGGGTGACGAGATCGAACTTGCCGACGCCGATCTCGATACCGAGCCGCTGAACGGCGATATCATCGACCTTGGCGAAATCACGGCGCAGGCGCTGGCTTTGGCGCTCGATCCCTATCCGCGGTCGACGGCGCCGGCGCCGGGGGTCCTTACCGAAGCCCAGGCGCGGATCGCGTCGAGCCCGTTCGCGGTGCTCAAGAAGAACTGACGGCGGCCTTGTGCGAAGAAAACGGGCCGCCCGTTGCCGGACGTTTCAGGCGGCGAGCATCGCCTTGCGGCGCATCGCTGCACCAACCAGGCCGAAGCCGGCGATCAGCAAAACCCAGCTCTGCGGCTCGGGGACTGCAGTTTCGGTGCCAAAGACACGCAGTTCGTTGAGGCCATATACGTTGGTGCCGCAGCACGAGACGCCGTCGCCGTACAAGCCATCGGGCGATGTCGATACGCTGGTCGGGTTAAAGCTTATGTATCGGTATGTGCCTGCTGCGGCGAAGCTCTGGGCGATCAACGGGCCAGCGACCGTTGCCGCCGCCAGTGTGCCCGACAGGATCAGCGTCGGCGCCACAAGCTGGCCACCGGATACATAGTTGCCGCCGTAGATGCTGAAATTGCCGGTGCCGCGATCACCGTAGACGCCATTGTGTGTATTGTAAAATTCCAGGTTTGTCAGGCTGATGCCGTTGGAGCCGGTGCCGACCTTGACGGTGATATAGGCATTGGCTGGGCCGTTGTCGGGATTGATCCAATAGCCGTTGGCAAAAGTCTCGGTGATCGTGCCGGACTGTTGGCTGAGGATGTTGGCGGCGGTCCAGGGGCCGCTGGGGCCGGCGTAGGAACCCGACGACCCGACGACGTTGCCCGGCGCCAACACGATCTGTTGCGCGGACGCTGCGACCGGCAATGCGAGCAGGGCAGTGGCGGTGGCGGTGACAATGGCCTTGATCATTTGAACACTCCCCGATGGTGCAGTTTCTGCTGTGGATAACTATGCAAGATCCGGGCCAGAACGGCGCGCCGTTCCGATTCAAGATGTTAAAGAAATCGCGATTCTGAATGTGTAAAAAATTCCGACACTTTTTGCCAGATCGCGCTGACGATCATAAAGCAGGGGCGGGAATCGATGCGGGCCGCCCGTTGCCGGACGGCCCGCATCGATGCGCATCGAATTGGCTCAGGCTTGTGGCGCAGGTTCCCCGAAACCGCCACGACGCCCGGTCTTGGGAATCGCCGAGGTGCCGGTCGACGGCCGCGACGCCGGGGCGCCGGTGGTCGTCGAACGATCGATGGTCTCGCCGGCCATGACCTTCTTGATCTCGTCGCCCGTCAGGGTTTCGAGTTCGAGCAGGGCGGCGGCGAGGGCGTGGAGCTGGTCGATATTCTCGGTCAGCACATGCTTGGCGCGATCATAGCCGGCGCTGACGATCTGGCGGATTTCGCTGTCGATGATCTGCGCCGTATGTTCGGAGATGTTCTGGGTGCGGGTGACGCTGTGGCCAAGGAAGACTTCTTCCTGGTTGTCGGCGTATTTCAGCGGGCCGAGCTTGTCGCTCATCCCCCATTGCGTGACCATCGAACGCGCAAGATCAGTGGCATAGCTGATGTCCGACGACGCGCCCGACGACACCTTGTCATAGCCGAAGATGACTTCCTCGGCGACGCGGCCGCCCATCGCCACGGCGAGGTTGGCGTACATCTTGTCGCGAGGATAGCTGTACTGGTCGCGTTCGGGCAGGCGCATGACCATGCCGAGGCGCGGCCGCGCGGGATGATCGTCGCCTTGTGGATCGGATCCGACGCGGCTTCGTGGCATGACACGATGGCGTGGCCAGCCTCGTGATAGGCGGTCATCTTCTTTTCGTCTTCGGTCATCACCATCGACTTGCGCTCGACGCCCATCATCACCTTGTCCTTGGCGTCCTCGAAATCGCGCATCGAGACGAGGCGCTTCGAACGCCGCGCCGCAAGCAGCGCCGCCTCGTTGACGAGGTTGGCGAGATCGGCGCCGGAAAAGCCCGGCGTGCCGCGCGCGATGGTGCGGGCGTTGACATCGGGGGCCAGCGGCACCTTGCGCATATGGACGGCGAGGATCTTCTCGCGGCCGTCGATATCGGGGCGGCCGACGACGACCTGGCGATCGAAACGGCCGGGACGCAGCAGGGCCGGATCGAGCACATCGGGGCGGTTGGTGGCGGCGACGATGATGATGCCTTCATTGGCATCGAAGCCGTCCATTTCGACGAGCAGCTGGTTGAGCGTCTGTTCGCGCTCGTCATTGCCGCCGCCGAGGCCGGCGCCGCGCGAGCGCCCGACAGCGTCGATTTCATCGATGAAGATGATGCACGGCGCCGCCTTCTTGCCCTGTTCGAACATGTCGCGGACGCGGCTGGCGCCGACGCCGACGAACATTTCGACGAAATCCGAACCCGAGATGTTGAAGAACGGCACATTGGCCTCGCCGGCGATGGCGCGGGCGAGCAGCGTCTTGCCGGTGCCCGGAGGCCCGACGAGCAAAGCGCCCTTGGGGATCTTGCCGCCGAGACGGTGGAAGCGCGCCGGGTCCTTGAGGAAATCGACGATTTCCTGCAGCTCCTCGCGGGCTTCGTCGATGCCGGCGACATCGTCGAAGGTGACGCGGCCTTCCTTGGCGACGAGCAGCTTGGCGCGCGACTTGCCAAAACCCATCGCGCCGCGCCCGGCGCCGTTCTGCATCTGGCGCATGACGAAGATCCAGATGCCGATCATCAGCACAAAGGGCAGCATGTTGAAGAACAACTGCGCCAGCAGCGAACGGCTTTCCTCGGGCTTGGCATCGAAGCGGACGTTCTTGGTGCGCAGGCGCTCGATCAGGCCGTTGTCGCCGGGGTTGTAGGTGCGGAAATCCTCGTTCGTCCCGGTCTTGCCGACGATTTCGGGGCCACGGATCTCGACCGACTTGATGGCGCCTTCGTCGACCTTGGTCAGGAAATCCGAATAGGCCATGGCGCCGCCGGAATCGCCCGACCGCGACGAACCCTGCATGACGTTGACGACGACAACAAGGCCGAGAAGGATGACGAACCACAGGCCGAGGTTCTTCATCCAGGGGGTGGGCGGGCGCTTGTTATTTTCGGCCATGAACGCGGCTTTCTGCGAAGGATTCGGTACCCAAGATAAGCATGCGGCGCGCGCTTGCAATCGGGCTGTGCGATTCTGTCGCGATTGCGACCGGGTTTCGGGGCGTTTCATCGTCATTTCGGCTTGGTTTTACGGCGCGGCGGCGCCAGCTTTATCGGCGCGGCAGCGCCATCGTTAACGGCGCGGCGGCGCGATTTTTAACGGCGCGGCGGCGCGCGGCTGAAGCGCCAGATCGGGCCGGCATGGGCGCGAACCCGGGCGATTGTCGCAGCATGGCCGGTATCCAGCCGGGCGATCAGCCGCGCAATCGCTGCTCCGCGCGGGGTCGCGGACGGGTCGATCGCGGCGATGGCGCGGACGACGAGGCGGCGTTGCAATTCGGCCGGCAAGCCCGCGGCATCAAGGTCGATCGCGTCAGGCGTGCTTGTCGCGCGCCCCGCCCAGGCGAGGTCCGCCGTCCACGCCAGCGCCGCCTCGGCCTGCGCGAGATGCGCCGCGGCGGCGGCGAGGCGCGCCGCGTCGAGCCAGTCCGTCGCCGCCAGCAGCCGCCGGGCGTGGGTGCGGGCAAAGCGCGGGTCGCGGTTGCCGGGATCGTCGACCGGCGGCCAGCCGCTTGCCGCCGCCACCGCCGCCAGCGCCTGGCGGCGAACCCCGAGCAGCGGCCGCACCAGCATGATCCCGTGCCCAAGCTCGCGCCGCACCCGGATGCCGGCAAGCCCGCCGCTGCCGCTGCCGCGCGCCAGCCGCATCAGCAAGGTTTCGGCCTGGTCGTCGGCATGGTGCGCGGTCAACAGGACGGCGATGCCGCGGGCGGCGCAGCAATCGGCCATCAGCGCATAGCGCGCGTCGCGGGCCGCAGCCTGGAGGTTGGCACCTGGCTTGTCGCCGGTCCAGCGCAGCGTCGCATGGGGGATGCCGCGCGCCGCGCATTGGCCGGCAACCATCGCGGCTTCGGTGGCGGCCCCGGCGCGCAGGCCATGATCGACGGTGATCGCGGTGACCCGGCCGGGAAAGGCGGCGGCGGCGAGGATGAGCAGCGCGACGCTGTCGGGTCCGCCCGAGACGGCGACGGCGAAGCGCTCGGCGGGCGCTAGATCCCGGTCGAGCGCCGCTGCGAGCAAGGCGGCAAAATCCAGCATATGCCGGTCACGCCGGGCATTTCGCCGCTGCCCGGCTCATGCCGGGCATTTCGCCGCCGCCCCGGCTCATGCCGGGCATTTCGCCTTGCCGCGCAGCGCCTTGGCTTCGGCCTGCTGCGACGGCGTCAGCTTTTCGCCATAAACGCTGTCGAGCTCGCCGAGCACGCGGCAGGCGTCCTTGGGCTTTTTCAGGCCGTTCATCGCGCCGGCAAGGCCGATCAGGCTGTCGGGAGCGCGGTCGTTGCGCGGCGCGGTCTTGTAGAGTTCGAGATAGGCGCGCGCCGCCTCGGCTTTCTGGTCGCGCGCGGCTTGGCTGCGGCCGAGCCAATATCGCGCCTGCGGCTGGCGCGGCGACTTGGGAAAGGCGGCGGCGAAGTC
>JANNJH010000071.1:0-3826 GCA_031405775.1 Sphingomonadales bacterium
GATCACCCTGAAGGGCAACGCACTGTCGCCAGCGGCGCTTGAGATGTCGAAGCTGGTGGTACAGCGACTGCGTGGCGGCGTCCGCGCGCCGGCCGCCTAGCGGCTTTGGGCAAAAAGCGCCGCCTGGCGGCTCAGGGCCAAAAGTGGAACCCACGGTAGTTTTCTGCAGCGATGCGGTCACACTTGTCGCGATAGACATCGAGACCGCCGGCGTAAGGCATGAACACCCGCGGCTTGCCCGGCACATTGGCGCCCAGATACCAGGAATTGGCCCGCATCATCAGCGTCGGCTCAGCGAGTTCAAAAGTATGCCTGACCCATGCCGCCTCGGCATCCGGCTCGGCCTCGACCGCTTTCAGGCCATGGCGCTGCATATGGGTGAACAGATCGCCCAGCCATTCGACATGCTGCTCGATGGAGGCGATGACGTTGGTCAGCACGGATGGGCTGCCGGGGCCGGTAATGGTGAAAAGGTTGGGAAAGCCTGCGATGGCGATGCCAAGGTAGGACGCTGGCCCGCTCGACCATTTGTCCTTCAACGCGCGGCCGCCGCGGCCGCGGATGTCGATGCCGAGCAAAGCGCCGGTCATGGCGTCGAAACCGGTGGCGAGCACCAGCGCATCGAGCCGGTAATGGCTGTTTCGCGTCCTGATCCCGTCGGCGACGATTTCCTCGATGGGATCGGCGCTGACATCGACGAGCGTGACGTTGGCGCGATTGAACATGCTGTAATAGTCGGTGTCGAGGCAGATCCGCCGGCCGCCAAACGGTTCGCTGCGCGGCTTCAACAGTTCCGCCACGGTCTTGTCGGCAACGATCGAGTCGATCTTGTCGTGAATCAACCGGGCGATTTCGACATTCGCCGCTTCATTGACGCCAAGGTCGCCGAACTCGCCAAACAGGTCGAGACCGCCGCGCTGCCAGGCACCATCGAACAGGGTTTGCCGCGTTTGCGCGTCGATGCTGAGGGTCGGGCGCTTTGTCAGCGGCCGCAAGTGTCCGGCGGGATGACGCCGCGCGAGGGCGCGCCGTTCGCGATAGTTGGCCTTGACGTCGTCGATGAAGTCGCTCGGCAAGTCGGCGTTGCGCGCCGGCAATGTAAAACTCGGCGTGCGCTGGAAGACCAGCAACGAGGCGGCATCGCTCGCCAGTTCCGGCGCCACCTGGATACCCGAGGAGCCGGTGCCGATCAGCCCGACGGTCTTGCCGGTAAAGTCGATGGTCTCGTGCGGCCAGCGCGAGGTGAAATAGCGCGGGCCGACAAAGTTTTCGAGGCCGGGAATGTTCGGATCCTTGGGGATCGACAGGCAGCCGGTGGCCATGATGAAGAACTGCGCGTGGCAGCATTTGCCGTCGCTGGTCGTTATCCGCCAGTCGTGGCGCGCTTCGTCATAGACAGCGCTTTCGACGCGCGTGTTGAAGCGGATGTCGCGCCGCAGATCGAGCCTGTCGGCAACGAATTCGGCATAGCGGAGGATTTCCGGCTGCGCGGCGAATTTCTCGGTCCAGGTCCATTCCTGTTCGATGGCGTCGGAAAACGAGTAGGAATAGTCGACGCTGGCGACGTCGCAGCGCGCGCCCGGATAGCGGTTCCAGTACCAAGTGCCGCCGACGCCGTTCGCCGTATCGAACACGCGGGCGCGCATGCCGAGGGCGCGCAACTTGTGCAACAAGTACATGCCAGCGAAGCCGGCGCCGACGATGACAGCGTCAACGCGGGCGTCCGTATCTGCGGGCGCGGCGGCGGCGTTCTCCATGCTCAATCCTGACAGTTTTTCGTCTCGTGCATCGCCGCGCGGTCGGGGCTGCGGGCCGGTCCCGCAGCCCGTATTCTTTACCGCGTCGGCTTCGTTTCCGAGAATATGTCCTGGAAGATCGGCGCCACATTGGCGCTGCCCTTTTCGGCGATGTATTCGTCGATCTTGGCGCCGACCGCCGACTTCATCGCGGTCGCGAAGCGGTCGTGGTTGGCGCGCAGGAACGCTTCCGATTCAATGCGGTTGGTATTGATGCTGTTGACCTTGGGCGCAACATAGCGGGCAAAAAGTTCGTAAGAACGCTTGGTCTGCGCAAAATCGGCCCAGTTGCCGGACAATTGCAGAAAGGCACCGAATCCGCCGGAGCGTTCGATCAGTCGCTCCATCTGCGCGATGGCGTCGTCAGGGGTGCCGACGATGGCAAAGCCGGATTCGATCATCGCATCGAGCGGGTCCATGCCCGCGGGTGCCAACGGCAGCGTCGCCACGTGCCGATAGTAATCGACCCATTTGTAGAAACCCCATTCAACATCCTTGCGAGCCTGTTCGCGGGTCTCGGCGATGTGCATCGGCCCGACGAGGCGCCAAGCCGAACGGTCCATGGTCTGGCCATGCTCGCGAGCGGATTCCTCGGCGATCGCCCAGTTGGAAGCCAGAGCATTGAAGCCATCCACCGAAGTCGCACCCAGCGACAGCAGGCCCATGCCATGTTTGCCCGCCAGCAGCGATCCGCTCGGTGAGACCTGGCTGGCGACGGCCATCTCGATACCTTCTTCCTTATAGGAAAGAAAATGCAGCCGGGCGTCCTGCAGGGTGAACCAGTCGGTCTTCTGCGTGACGGTTTCGCCGTTGAGCAGCCGGATGATCGGATCGATCGATTCCTGCAAAAGGTCGCGGACGCGGGCGGTCTCGATGCCCATCATATGGGCATCGGACGGCAGCGACCCTGGGCCCATGCCGAACATCAGCCGGCCGCGGGTGAGGTGGTCGAGCTGGCGGATGCGCTCGGCGACCATATAGGGGTGGTGATAGGGCGTGGAGACAACGCCGGTGCCGAACTTGATCCGCTTGGTGCGCTGCGCCGCCGCGGCGATGAACAGCTCCGGGCTGCCATGGATTTCCCAGCCGCCGGAATGATGTTCGCCGATCCAAGCCTCATCATAGCCGAGGTCGTCGAGAAGTTCCATGATCTCGAGGTCGCGGCCGATGCACAGCGTCGGATCCTCGTTGGTCGGATGCATCGGTGGCATGAAAATGCCGAAACGGAGCCGGCGCCGGGGCGTTGGTTTTGGTTCGGGCGAAGTCATTTCGGTCTCTCCTGCCTGCTGGCGGCGTGGTTTTCGTAACGATGGTCGAAGGATCGCGGCTTATCCGTAAGGCTTGCCAAAGGGCGGCGGCGCCGTTTCGTTGAGTGAGACCCAAACACTCTTGGTCTGGAGATACTCGCGGATCGCCTCCTGGCCGTTCTCGCGCCCAAGGCCGCTGTGCTTGTAACCGCCGAACGGCGACATGAAGCTGACCACCCGATAGGAATTCACATAGACCGAGCCGGCCTGCAGCCGGTTCGATACGCGGATGGCGCGCCGCATGTTCTCGGTCCAGACGCCGGCGCCAAGCCCGAACGATGTGTCATTGGCGATGCGGATGGCATCTTCCTCGTCCTTGAAGCGGATGCAGGACATGATCGGGCCGAAAATCTCCTCGCGCGCCACGCGCATGTCGTTGGTGACGCCGGTCAGGATGGTCGGTTCGATGAAATAGCCATCGGCGCAGCCGGGCCTTGTCGACGCCCCGCCGCCAAGCGCCACCTGGGCGCCTTCGGCGGCCGCGATGTCGAGATATCCCATCACCTTGTCGAAATGGGCGCGGCAGCCCATCGGCCCCATCTCGGTCGCCGGGTCAGCCGGGTCACCAAGGCGGGCGGCACGGGTGTGCTCGATCAGTTTTTCGAGAAATGCGTCATAGATACTGTCTTCGACGAGCACGCGTGAACACGCGATGCACGCCTGGCCCGACGTGTTGAACATGCCCATGACGCTGCCCTTGGCGGCGTTGTCGAGGTTGGCGTC
>JANNJH010000072.1:0-9876 GCA_031405775.1 Sphingomonadales bacterium
GACACCGGCCGCCAGATAAGCGCCCAGCCCAATTTCGCGCCGCTTCCCGTCTCTCATCACGCGACGCGTCCAAAACTTCGAGCCGATCGGCCTGACTGTAAGCATAAGCCCGTCACCATCATGCAGGCGACCTGGCTTGGCGTTCTTGATTGCGAGGTCAGTAAGCGCGCCCATGAAATCGTCCCCCCATTTATCCCCCCAATTTGGGGGGACTACTAGAAAACGTCAATGGACAATGACGGATGCAACAACTAGTCAATCCTTAGAGAATGCCTGATTTTCAGACAATGGCGGACGCCAGAAACCGCAAGATAGGTTCCTACCCGCGGAGCCAGCGCAAGTTATTGTTTTTGTCGGATTCCCCCTTCCCGCAACGGAGCGGAATTGCCCCCCGTTTCCCGGGGCTTTGCGCCAGCGTCAAACCGACGGCGTGCCAAGAGACGATTTTGCCCGGCCATTGGCGCGAAATCCAGGCCCAGTCTCTGCAGCCCATAATCGTGGCACGGCAACCAATGCTCTGATGAATCTGCATCATGGAACGAGCGACACTGGAACAAGCTACACCGCCGAAGCGGTGCTGCAGGGATCTTGCGGTCACAGCCAAGTTCAACTGAACCCGAGCATCCGTCGTTGTTCAGGCCAGGATGCAGGCAATCGCGCAATTCGCGCCAATCGGCGTGGGCCGAGGCCGATCGGCTGACGGCCCTCCATGATGGCCGTAATCGCACGACACGAAGCAGTTCGCTGCGATCGGACTCATCCATCGCTACCGATGCACAACCTCAGGGTTCTACGGGTTCTACGGGTTTTAACGTATTTCTCCGAATTTCTTCTTATCCTAAAGTTGGCAGACGTGGGATAGGCTGGAACCCGAAAGAACTCGGCGGACCGGCTTCTCATGGTTCTGGAAGTCTAATAAGGGAATTTGAAAATGCCCTCACTAAAAAAAAGCATCGCGACCGCTGGTTTGATGATTGCGGGCGCACTTAGCCTCAGCGCGTGCGCCACTACGAAATATGTGGATGAGCAAATCGCAACGGTGAACGGTCGCGTCGGCGCGTTGGAAAAGCAGGTGCAGCAAGTCGACAGCACCGCGCAGGCAGCAGCGGCATCCGCGCAATCGGCAAACCAGCGGCTCGATCAACTCACTGGCCGGGTCGACAGCATCGACCAGCGGTTGGCCGCAAAGCGGCCGCGGAACTAGTCGCTCGACTGCGGAGTTCGTCGGTCCCTTGCCGGTCGACCTCCGCAGCCGCGTGACAAGTCAGCTCAAGGTAGTTAGCATCGACTATGCACATTCGCGCGACAGCAGCACGGCTGGCGCTCACGCTTGGAAGCGTTGCATTGTCCTTGGTGGCGTCAGCGCGGGGGGTTCCGACGGCGGTCGCCGCTGAGCCGCTCGTGGCTGCGGACGCAGTCGCCGACGAGGTGGAACCTTCGTCGGACGTTGCGGCGCAAATGGCGAATTGGGTGATCGCATCCGGCGACAATGGAGGTCTGCCCTTCATGGTCATCGACAAGGTTGCGGCCGAAGTGGTCGTATTAGACTCCCAAGGCCAACGCCTCGGCGCGACAGCTGTCCTGCTCGGCCTTTCGCCCGGGGATGAATCCTCGCCTGGCGTTGGCGACCGCATGTTGTCCGCCATCCGGCCTGAAGAGCGGACAACGCCAGCTGGCCGTTTTGTGGCCAAGCTCGGGATTGCCAGCGGCAATCGCAAAGTCCTCTGGGTCGATTACGGGACTGCGATTTCGCTGCACCCAGTCGTTACCGGGAACAAGAAGGAACGGCGCCTGCAACGACTGAAGTCGCCTTCACCAGAGGACAATCGAATCACATACGGCTGCATCAATGTCCCGACACCCTTTTACGCGAAGGTTGTGCGCCCGCTTTTCAAGGAAGCAGCCATAGTGGTTTATATCCTTCCCGAGTTCAAACCGTTGAACGAGGTTTTCCCGGCATTTCAAGCTCCAGGGCAGTCGAGTCCACACTAAAGCGTTTCGCACTAAGCAAGCGCGCGCCATGAGGGCCGTCGGCCAAGCCCTGCTTTGCTTGCTGCCTGATGACTGACGAAAGAACGTCTACCTCCTCGCGGCTATCAACCCCGTAGCCGGTCAACTACGTCCGCGTTTATTGGCCGCGCCTGAAATTTCCGGAGAGAATTCGCTGGCGCAGATCGCGGTCGTTTTCTGTCAGAAGTCGAACCGCACCCCGTTCGAGCCTGCGTCCGGCTATCTCGCAAACGGCGATCTGCGTGAATGGCAAACTCCCGTCTCCGATCCGCCTCCCCCTGCCCTTTTAAAGCCATCAATCACGTCTGACACTTTACCTCTCTGGTCGGGCAAAGTGTCACGGACGGGTCGTGTCCCTGATAGTGGTGTAGCTTTCGGGTAGCGGAGTCAGGTATCGGGCAAGCGACGTGCGGGCGCGCAAAATCCGGCTGCCGGCAAAGGGATAGTTCATGTGAAGCTCGCCCTGCCGCCGCATGATCGTGAGATCGGTAGCCGGAACCGGCCGTGGCAGATAATAGACGCTGCCCCGGCTGATCCCCAATTCCCGCGCCTGCCTTGTCACTGGCAGCGCGTGTAACGTCTTCACATCGATCACCGCTCCCGCCGGCTCAGCGCGGCCTTCATATCCGAAAACACCGGCAGCTCCTTCCAGAAGCTGCGATCGCCAACTCGTGATCTGGTTCGGGTGAACGTCAAAATGCTGTGCCAACTCCGCCAGCGTCTTCTCGCCCTTCACGGCGGCCAAAGCCACCTGCGCTTTGTATACCGGACTATGATTCCGGCGTGTTCGCTTCGTCATCTTCGCTCCTGTTCGGCAGCCATTCTGGCCGCCTGCAGGCAGAAACTCCACTTAGCCGACTGTGCAAATCTGCCGAGCCACCTCTTCCCGGAATCATGGGGCGCGATCATCTCGGAAACGAGGGGCGACTTCGTCGGAATCTGCAGCATGGGGACCAATACCGCCCGCCTGCGCATCGACTCACTTGACCTGCGGCGGGCTTTGACGCTGGGTGACTCTGAGAAAAATGCGACGGGGTACCGGGAATGAAACGCGTCTGCGCCGCGGCTACGGTCGGAATTGCCCATAGTTGCGCGGCGAGTCCGTCGTGGGTTCGAGGCGGGGTGTATGCCCATGACTGCGCAACCAACGCTTCGGATGGCCGGCCAGAACGGTCCTCGATAGCGATCGAGGCGAGCCCTGCTGACACAAAAAGGATTTTCGCGTGAAAATCTTGCTCACTGGCGGAACGGGCTACATCGGAAGTCACGCAGCCGTCGTGCTTGCCGAGGCGGGACACGAGGCGATTCTGTACGACAATTTTTCCAATAGTCAGCCGGTTGTCGTCGAGCGGTTGCGATCGCTTGTCGGGCAGCATCTGGTATTTGTGAAGGGCGATGTCCGCGACACGGATTTGCTGGCGAATACGCTGACACAAAATGGCATCGATGCCGTCATGCATTTTGCCGGCCTCAAGGCGGTGGCGGAATCCGAGAGCCGTCCCATCGACTATTTCGACAACAATATCGCCGGCTCCATCAGCCTCCTGCGCGCCATGGACCGGACGGACACCAGGCGGCTTGTGTTCAGCAGCAGCGCCACTGTTTATGGCGATCCGCAATATTGTCCGCTCGACGAAGCTCACCCGACGGCGCCGGCCAACGCCTATGGCCGCACCAAATTGCATACCGAAGAGATATTGGCCGACGTCGCCCGCTCCGATCCCCGCTGGCGGATCATCTGCCTGCGCTATTTCAATCCGGTCGGGGCACATGCGAGTGGCCTGATCGGCGAAGATCCGGTGGGGATTCCCAACAACCTCCTGCCCTATATCGCGCGCGTCGCCGATGGCACGCTGGATCGATTGCGCATCTTTGGCGCCGACTATCCGACACCCGACGGCACCGGCGTGCGCGATTATATTCACGTCATGGACCTCGTTGAAGGCCATCTGGCGGCGCTGGATTATCTCGTCGGCGCACGTCACGGGATCGAGACGGTCAATCTGGGCACGGGCTGCGGCACCAGCGTGCTTGATATGATCCGCGCCTTCGAAGCGTGCTCGGGACAAGCCGTTCCTTACGAGGTGGTGGCGCGACGGGCTGGCGATGTCGCCACGCTCTACGCGTCGCCGGCCAAGGCGCTGAACATCTTGGGTTGGGCGGCCAATCGCTCGCTGGAAGCGATGTGCGCCGACACATGGTCCTTCCAGCGTCGTCACTATCCCCCTGCGGCGACGCCACACGGCATCACCGCGCTTACGGAAGTTATTGAATAATATGCCTGTATCATATTCAATATTCCCCGTTATTCTCTGTGGTGGGTCCGGCACTCGGCTATGGCCATTGTCGCGCAAGGCGTTTCCCAAGCAGTTTTCTCGCCTGCTCGGCGACGAGAGCCTGTTCCAGAACTCGGCGAGGCGTGTATCTGGCTTCGAGGCGCCATTAATAGTCACCGGCGATGCCTTCCGTTTTATCGTCGCCGAGCAATTGGCGGCGATCGAAATGTCCGCGGCCGCGATCCTGATTGAACCAGACGGACGCAACACGGCGCCGGCTGTGCTGGCGGCGGCGCTTTGGCTCAAGGCGCACAATCCATCCGCGTTGATGCTGGTCGCGCCCTCTGACCATCTCATTCCCGATACGGCGGCATTCCAGGCCGCCGTCAGGGCGGCGACGCCACGGGCCATTGCGGGCGATCTCGTAACCTTCGGGATTACGCCAACGCGCCCTGAAACCGGTTATGGCTATCTGGAATTGGCGCAAGGTGCGGACGCGGGAGCTCTCCAACCCCGGGCACTGAACCGCTTTGTCGAAAAACCTGACGCAAGCCGTGCAGCTGAAATGGTGGCCGCCGGCAATTATCTCTGGAACGCCGGCATCTTTCTTTTCTCGGTTGAGACCATAATCGCGGCCTTCGAGGCTCATGCCGCCGTGATGCTGGATAATGTCGCCGCGGCCGTAACAGGGGCGCAGTCCGACCTCGGGTTTACGCGCCTTGCGCCGGAAGCGTGGCAGGCCGTCGAAAATATCTCGATCGATTATGCGATCATGGAAAAAGTCGACAATCTCGCGGTCATGCCGTTCGCGGCGGGTTGGTCCGATCTGGGCGACTGGGCGAGCGTCTGGCAGGAAAGCCGGCCCGATTTGGATGGCAATGTCTGCTCCGCTGACGCAACCGCCATCGACTGTACTGGCTCATTGCTCCGATCGGAAAGTGAAGGGCTCCAACTGGTCGGTATCGGCCTTGAGAACATGATCGCCATCGCTTTGCCCGACGCCGTGCTGGTCGCGCCGATGTCCGAGAGCCAGCGCGTCGGCGAGGCAGTCGCCGCCCTGCGAGCCCGGGGGGCAAGGCAGGCCGATTACGCGGCTCGCGATCAGCGCCCTTGGGGATGGTTCGAGAGCATCGGCACGGGTGATCGGTTTCAGGTCAAGCGTATCATGGTCAAGCCTGGAGCCTCGCTTTCGCTGCAAAGTCACATCCACCGGGCCGAACACTGGATCGTGGTTGCTGGAACTGCCAAGGCGACCGTTGGAAATGAAGTGACGCTGGTTACGGAAAACCAGTCGATATACGTCCCGTTGGGGGAAAAGCACCGACTGGAGAATCCCGGTAAGCTGCCGGTTATTCTGATAGAGGTACAGACTGGGGCCTATCTCGGTGAAGATGACATTACCCGATACGCAGATGCCTATGCGCGGAACTGACGTCTGACCTTGTCGAACGCGCGGCGGTGGGGAAAGCATCAAGCTCGGGTGCATCGGCGCTGATGCGGCATCCATTCGCCGCGCTCCACCGGCTGCATCCCATTCTTGGCGCCGCGCTGGCGAGGAAAGCGCAACTTTTCGAGGCTGTCGAGACGCCGCGGCCCAGTCACCTGGCCGGATCGGCGGCAAGATAGGGTTTCAGAATCTCCAGTTGCGGAGGCGGCGGCGACTGGAATGGGTAAAGGTTGAAGTGATAGGTGCCGAACCACGCACTTGAGCCCCAGATCGTCCAGCCGAGCCATTCCTTGTTGGCGGCCATGTGCTGGAGGGCCGCCACCAGCACGGCGGCGCATTCGGGCGCGCGCGCAACACCGAATTCGGTGAGCATGCCGCGGTTTCCGGTGGCGCGCAGCCAGGCGGTGGCGACCGCGAGGCGTTTTTCGGCGATCGCCGGCGTGACGCAATTGGCGGTCGTTCCAGAGGCGTTGGCGTCGAAATATTGATGAAAATCGAAAGCCATATTGTCGGCCGGGTCGCGGAAACCGGTCATCGCATCGCCATTGGAGGGGTTGGCGCCGACCCGGGTCCAGCTATGCGCCCCCGACCAATAGGCGCCGGGCACCAGCACAAGGTTACGCGCGCCGGTCGCCCTTATGCCGAGCAGCGCGTCATGGGCGGCGGCGGCCCAGGCCGTCGCGCTGATCTTCACCGGTTCGTTCATCAGCCCAAAGATAACGCGGTCATTGTTCCGATAGCGCGTCGCCAATCGCACCCAAAGGTCGCGCAACGCCGCCGTCGGGACGGCGTGGCTGCCGAGTGGTTGGCGCGCATAGCGCCCGTAGTTGTGGATATCGAGGATGACCGAGGCACCCATGCCGGCCGCGATTGCGACGATCATGTCGATGCGCGCCATTTCTGCCGCGTCGAGCGGTTGTTTAAGCGCGGGTTGCAGGCGCTCCCAGCGCATCGGCACGCGAAAGACATTCATGCCGGCGGTGCGAAAGGCGCGCATCTGGGCTGCGTCGGGGTAGATATAGTTCTTGCCATAGACCGCCTTGAGGCCGCCGAATTCGCCGCCGGCGATGTTAACGCCGGTCAGCGCGACGGCCCGGCTTGGCGTTGCCGGCATTGCCAGCAGCATGAGCAGCAGCGCCGCGATGGCGCGCATCAAAACAGCCGCTCGCGTACGACGATGATGTCACCCGGTTGAACCGCGGCTTCGGGTTGCACGTCGATCACCTTGGCGGCGCCGCCTTCGGGGCCGATGCGGCGAACCTTGAGCCTTGAGCGCGTGCCGAACGCCGCAAGATCGCCGGCCGCTGCCAGCGCCTGATCGACGGTCATTCCCGATTTCAGCGGATAGGTGCCGGCCTTGATGACCGCGCCGATCACCGAGAACGTCGGGGCCTTGGGTACGAAGACGACGTCGCCGGCACGAACTTCGGTCAGCGCGCCGGTGCCGCTGGCGGCGACGAGTTGGCCGATGTCGATCGTCAGCCGTTCGCTGCCGCCGTCGGGTCTGGCGCGGATGATCACCGCGGTGTCGGCGGCATCGGCGGCAAGTCCGCCGGCCTTGGCCAGGATCTCGGCGATCGAATAACCGCGATCGAGCATGATCAGCCCCTGCTGGTTGACCTGTCCGAGCACCGATACCTTGCGGCTTTGATAATCGATGATCTCGATGCGCACCGTCGGCAGCTTGATGAAGCCGCCATTGACGTAGTGCGTTTCGATTTCATTGGCGGCATCGGGCGGGATCAAGCCGCCGATCTGGACGGTTCCGACCAGCGGCAGGATGACATTGCCATCGGCGCCGACACGCGTCGTCGTCTTGAGATCAGGGTAATTGTCGAAATTGACTTCGATCTGGTCAAACGCTCCGAGCACCACGGCTTCAGCGGTCGCTGTCGTGCGGGCGGCCACGTCCGGCGCTGCCGCAACGGTGGCCGGAAGTGCGAGTATCAGAAGGAAAATCAGGCGTAGCACGAAGTCATCACCTCAATTGTTCGGCGCGGAATCATTCCGTCCGCCGATCGGTTGATCATTTTACAAGGTCGCTGCCCGCGCCGCGTCGGGTTGATCGAGGCCAACGAGTCCGAGGACGCGCGCGATGACCTGGTACCAATCGACAACGCCGGCGTCGCTGATCACGGTTCGATCGCACGCCAGCGCGGCCCGCGCCGCCGCGCCCGCGGTTTCGGGGCGACGCGCGTCGTAAAGGAAGTGATAGGGCTGTGGCAGCGGCGCCGCGAAGGTCGGCAAGACGATCGGCAGCTTGCACAGGATATATTGCAACTGGCGCAGGCTCGATTCGGCAAAATAATTGCGGTTGGGTCGATCCTCATAGGGAGCCACCCCGATGTCAGCGTGCTGGAGATAGGGCACCAGCACGCTGAAGGGCACTTCGTCATGAAAGCGCGCATTGGGCAGGCCGCCGAGCGAATCGGGCGACATCCGGCCGAACAAATGCACCGTGGCTTCGGGCATGGCTTCGGTGATGTAGCGCGTAGCGACGGGATCATAGGCACCGTCGCCGGCAACGACGAGATTGCGCGTTCCGGGCGCATAGGGACTTGGCTTCAGCGTCGCAAATGCGGCGCGATCGACGCCGTGCGGAATATGGTGGACGTTGGTGCCGACCGGGAAATCGGCAATCATGCTCTGCGCCGGCACCCGCACCAGATCATAAAGCGGCGCCGTGCGTTCGAGGATAGTCTGGAGCACCGGCGACATGCCGTTGGGGACCAGCCGGTCGCTGGCGCAATAGACGAAGCGGGCGTTTGGGGCGGCCTTGCGCAGCGTTTCGAACAACGCCACCGCAGCAGTGCTTTCGATAATGATCAAGTCGGCCCGCGCGGCCTCGTCGATAACCGCCTGCGGCAGGCTCGAGCTATAGCCTCGCGCCGCCAGCATCGTGACGGGATCAAGCCAGCGCGCCGGCAGCCGCATCGGATGAATTGGCGGCACCCAGACGAAACCCCGACGATTGGTACCGCGATCGCACCAGCGGTTGATGGCATCGGCCGGATAAATGGCAAAGCGCGACGGATTGGTGATCTCGGTCAGGCGGCTGAGTTGCACCGTCACCATGCCGATATCCCAACCGAGCTCGGCGAGGGTTTCGGCCCAATAGACCATGCCGGTCATGCGAAAGCCGAGACCGATCGTCTGCTGGGAAAACAACAGCGCCCGCGGTGCCGGCTTGTCGGAAACTTTCGGCTTAGGCTGCAGCACGGATGGTGCCTCCATGTTTGCGTGCGAGTGCGGATGCATAAACCCGGCCCCACCGTGCCGCGACCGCCGACCATTCGTAACGCGCCGCTGATGCCATTGCGCGGCGGCGCTGCCCTGGGTGATCGGTTTCGACGCCAGCGGCGAGATCGGTCACCGCACGCGCCGCTTCGGCGGGATCGGCGGCGACGATCGCGCCGACACCGGCGCGTTCGATAAAGATCCGATAGTTGGCAATATCGCTGAGGATTGGCACCAGGCCGGCCGACAGGCCTTCGACCACCGAAATGCCGAAGCCTTCATAGGCGGACAGCGAAATGAAAAAGCTGGCGCGGCCGATCAAGCGTCCGAGTTCGGCGTTATCGGGCGCGTCATGGATTTCGACGGCGTCGGCGACGCCCGCGGCAGCGGCCCAGCCGTCAAGATCGGCGCGCGACACGTCATAGGCCTTGCCGGCGATCAGCAGCCGCCAATCGGGCCTGACGCGCCGCAGCTCGCGGAGCAGCGGAAACAACGCCGCCATGTTCTTGTTCGAAGACCAGCGGCCGATGGCGATCATTACCGGGGCAAAGCTGCGCGCGCCGGCATCGGCCCATTTGGCGATGTCGACGCCATTTTCGATGACCTCGACCCGGTCGCCGGCAATGGTCCGAAAGCGTTCGGCATCGGCAACGCTCGATGCGCCGATGACGTCATAGGCGCGGCAAGCGGCCCGCGTCGCGGTGGCGAAATAGAGCTGCTTCAGCCGAGCGGCGAATGGCGTGTGGAAAAAGCCGCCATGCGTCGACGCGACCATCGGCGTACCGCGGAAAGGCCGTGCCAGCGCCAGCGCGTCGAAGAAGAAATCGATGGCATGGACATGCACGAGATCGGCGCCGGCGGTGGCAGCGAGAAATTCGGGCGCCAGCGGATAGCGTTGCGAGCCGT